>DATFDB010000001.1:0-2630 GCA_035252445.1 Nitrosotalea sp.
TTCATTTTATCAATGGAATATTTAGAGGTAGTAGCTCTGCCAGTTCCAGTCTAGGCAGATGACCTCATCCCAAGTCAAGCAAGATCCGCCACGTAGACGACGCAGCGTGGATACTCTACCTTAGGATTGCTCCCTCCCGGACCTCATCCCTTTCGGCAGTTAGAACTTGAGAACCATCCCTTCGGACAGTCTCGGTCCTGCATCCACCCGCTTCGGCGTGATTTCATCTCCGCAAGTCAAGCGAGTATCATCCATCTAGAGATTTACCCAGCAGTTACCGATCTCTGCATATAGCCGGTTTCAGAGGCAGGGCACGGCTAGCGCCCCAATCTTCCCTACTACCATTATACCATTATGATTAGATCTTTATCTGCATTAGGGTTGGCCTATTCCTAAATTCAATAATGTACTACATACAGAACATGTATCGCTTGTGCATTCCGTTCCACATTTTGAACAAATCTTCCATTTTTTCCCAGTTCCATCTTTTAACTTGGAAGAAATTTTCAAAATCGACTTGAACATATTATTTTTGATCCCCGCTCGGTTCTTTTCCAGTGAATTGAGAAAGTCACGTATTTCTGTTCTAATTCCCTCGTTCATGTGTGGGCATTGCTCTGACTGGAATGGAATGTCATTTGTAAAAGCATAGAAAACAATCTCATTTTCATTAATTTCGCAAAATGGCTTTATTCTTCTTGCCATCTTATCTGTTGACTCTGGATCCATCCATCCTATCTTATTTGTGTCTCCAGAAAGAAGATTGATGATAAAAGTCTGAATAAAATCGTCCATGTTGTGACCTGTTGCTACTACGTCTACTCCTAACTCCTTTGCACCAAAATCAATAGCGCGTCTTCTCAATATGCCACATATAGAACAAGAAGAGATCTTTTCTTTCTCTCGAAGCTCAAGCGATTGTTCTAATGTTGTACCGAACAGATTCTTGTATGAAAAAACACTATGTTCTACTCCTATCTTACTGCAAAAACTATTTACAATATCTAATGCTTCATCTCTATATCCTGGAATTCCCTCATCTATTGTGATGGCTCTAAGTGTGAAATTGTGATTCAATGAAATTTGCTTTAACGTGTGTAGGAGAGATAACGAATCTTTTCCACCCGAAACAGCAACACCTACAATATCTCCAGAATTAATCATTTTGTACTTTGATATGGTTTTGGCAGTTTTTCGTATGATTGATTTTGAAAAACAATCAGAACAAAGGCTCTCTCCAGAATACTTCCTAGAATAAACCACTGCATTTTCACAATAGTCACATTTCATGACTTTGTATTTTTATTTGTCCTTAATTTAGCCTTATTTTACAAGCTTTGTCAAATTGTGATAAAGCCAGACTTGACCGCCGACAGAGCTATATTTAGTCCAAACAAAACAAAAGTAACCACGTATAGTGACATCATGGTACCTTTGAGAGCACGATCTGACATTTTTTTCTCGATTATGCTGTGGATGAATTTTCCTCCATCAAGTATAGGCAAAGGCAACATGTTGAAAATGCCTATGAAAAATGATAGCATCCATAACCATAACAAGAACATGAACACCTCGGGACTCCAATGTATGTAATATGGAACAACTGGCTGATAGGAAGGCAGTGCTGCCCTCATGATTCCAAGCATTCCTTTTTGGGGATCGTCTTTTGACGGAGTAACTACTACTGGAATCTGAAGCGTTTGGCCTGATCTTGTGACTGTTACAGTTGCAGTATCTCCTGGTTTTAGCTTAACCTTGGCAAAGTCTTGTGGAAGAGATATGTGTATTCCGTTTATCGCTGTTATGGTGTCATCTTTTTGTAGCCCTGCCTTTTCTGCTCCAGAACCCGGTTCAACAGAAATCACTGGAACGCCTAGCGGTTCAGTGTATAGCACGTTTCGTATTCCATCTGGCATGATCAGGGCAAATGAGGGATTGAAAAGAAGTAAACCTGCAATTATAAAAGAGAATATGACATTTGAGGTTGCACCAGCACCGATTACCCTAAGTCTTGATATTTTTTTGGCCTTTGCAAACTCTTCTTCATCTGGTTCAACAAAACCTGCAAACAATGCGATAAAAACGGCAAAACCTCCTGTCTTTATCTTTATTTTTTCAAGAGTTGCTACTATTCCATGTGCACCTTCATGCATCACAAGTACAATTGGAACAGCGAGAAGAAAATACGCAATGTTAGTGCTCGATTGAATTGTAACTCCAGGTATTAACACTGTCATTTCTGCAAACGAGTCTGGTTTTACAAAAAAGTTTGAAAGATTAGAAACTAGATACCAAAACGCAGCTCCCATCATTATAAACCCAAGCACTACGCTAGTGTTTGAGAAAATTCTTGTTGCTCTCTCTGTCCTGCCCAAAAGTCTAGTCAAAAGCAATTGAACATTCTGATTTTTGTAAGTCAAACTGTATGGTTTTATCTCAAATCCACGCTTGTCTAGTTTTGAGATTTTTGCAATAGCAAATACGATGACCCATACAATTAACACATAGACTATGGAATTATGCTGCAAAAATTCAAATGCCAAATTAATTGATATTCTTTTTTAGTGAGGCAATTTATCAGTTACTATGGGAATCGTGATAATCTCAACATACCCTAACAAAAAATCTGT
>DATFDB010000002.1:0-3282 GCA_035252445.1 Nitrosotalea sp.
ATCTTCCGGAGTATGCGAGTGTTCAAGAACTTGTCTCCAGAGTGCAGCATGTCTAATGTCTGCCTCTGTGTGAATTCTGAAATATTCAATTGCATCGTCATCTGCCACACCATAGAATTTCCTCAAACCTTCAATCTTTGAAAGGCTAATTTTTGGAATTTCTTGTTCTAATGCATACATTGCTGCAGCACCGCCTTCAAAAGAGGTCATAAGCATCGAAAGATTAGATACTGCACGTCTAGTCTTATCAAGCCCTGCATAGTGTTTCATCTCTTCTCGCGAGACACCTAAAGAGCCTGCAAACTTTATCCAAGGCTCCACATGTTCATGCTCTTCCTTTTGATTTGTAGATATCTTTCCACGTAGTTCAGATGGGCTATTTTCCATTATAGCGCCAACATAGGAAGGTACAGATTTTACTAGTTGAAAGTATTCTTTAGAATAACCACTAAGAGATTCAAGCGACAATTTTCCTTCACTCCACATTACATAGAATTTATGTTTGAGTAAGCTCTGTTCCTCAATAATTTTATCAATTCGTTCAATGATAGGACTCATGCGATTTATCAAAGTTCGGCACTAAAAAAATCTTTTGAATGACTTCAAAAGGATTTGAGAGTATAAAACATATCCCTTCAAATTTTGCCTAATGCTGTATTAAACTCTCTTAAACTTTTCAATCTTTATCCTATAAAAGACAATTAATGTTGTAATTCCTATCGATAAAATTGGAATTACAAATTGAAATTCTGGTGCTGTTGTTGTACCTGTAATGACTATCTCACCGTCGTTATTTTGGTAATATAACCCTCCACGAAGAGGAATGTGGATCGTGCGGGTCGTGTTGGTAGTTTCGATTTCTTGAATATGGGTCATATTTCCATCTACCATTACTACAAAAGGAGCATCATTTTGTCCCATTTTTGAATCAAGTAAATTTCTTGGTATCTGTATGTCTACATAACTCCATGGTTGCGGCGGAGGAAAATGATACAGATGACTAAGTATAACAACAAGTGTAGAATTTTTTTCATTCATCTTCATATCTTGTATCTCTGGATTGCTCTTGTAATCTATCCAGTATGTTGCTCCATTATAGGTCATTTTGTAGGCAAATGTAGGACATCCGCTACCAGGGTCTGGACCATACCCCCTAATTTCTACGGTTTTAGTGAAGGGCTGCAATTTGACCAAGATAGTCCTATTGGTTTTTGTTTCAGATATTATATTAGCCGATCCAAATGTATTATTTTCATTTAAAGATATAGAAGGTAAAATGCCAGATTGGCACATACTTGCCATGAGTTCTGAAGGTAACGTTATGGTTAACCGTCCTGAGCTATTCGTACTATTGCCAATGGTAACTATAAGAGAATACCAATAATGGTTTACATAATTGAGATGTTTTTCGGTGTCAATTCCTGCAAATGTTGCGTTACTCAGATTATAAGAAACAACAAACTCTCGCCCTCCTACAGATAGACCGTAGGTATTTTTTGAAATAGTGGCATCCGCAGTACCTAGGCTCATTGAAAATAAAAGGATCACGACAGCTAAAACAGAAAAAAATAATTTCACGGATGCAATTATATTTTATATGTTAAAAAGTTATTGTACCTTTTTTCTAGTTGCTAGAATAAAAAATCTGAGATAATAACTGTAAAGTTTAATCTAAATTTGCTTATTGTATTGAAAACATGCTCTCGGACTATTACAATGAGGAGGATTATTCAAATTATGAACTGGGATGGTTTAATACATCAGCAATTTCTCGATATCGTTAAATTTGTGGGAGAATTATTTTCAGTTATACATGCAGTACCCCCTGAGCAAGTATTTGGCACATTACAATTGACTAAGCTATTGATAGAATTAGTAAAGGAAATCGTGTTATCGTTTGAATCATAATATGTTAGATTGGAAAAAGTCATAGAGGAACCCCAGCTTGAATAATTTGAACATGTACCATTTCCGCCATTTTCCCACATAATAGTAGATGACGCTATTACGTATCCAGCGATTGAGGTACTAAACGATTTGGAGTGATTATTAAGGCTATTTGTATTGTCATTCAAGAAAGCGATCCAGTTAGTCCCATTGTATAATAATGTGAGTGTAACACTATCACTCGTAGGGTCAGCGCTCAGAGAAACATATTGACCTGAGCCATTATACCCCCACCAAAAATACCATCCTTGGGATTGAGCACCACCAGATGCAAAATAAGTGATACTACATTCAACATAATTTCCGGAACTATCGTAAGCTAACAAATTTCCCGCGTTAGCCCATTTTCCTGTAGAGGTGCCAGCCACACTTGCCACACCGCTTGGAACTGTGAAATCCACGCTTACACCGTAAGGCGAGGTAGTTGTTGGTGCGGCCATGTTATATCCGAATTGGCTATTGTATTGTGGACATACCATAGGAGTAAATTCTTTTACATCATATTAAGTCACGCTAACATTTCGTCAATTTTATTTACAATTAATCAATAAAAGTGATAAATTGAGCATCAAGTTTATCAATGTCCTTCAATATCAGATGGCCTTTTTCAGTTAGTTTTACATTTACTTTTTTATTCATTATTATTAACTCAACATCAGAATTTTCTTCTAACCATGTTAAATATTGTGAAAGTATAGAATAGTTTACGTTTGCAGTTTTTGCAAGTTCAGTTCGTATCATGAAATTATGTTCAGAAATTTCTTTTAAAATACGAGCTACAATTTTTACGCTTGGTCTGAACTTATTCTCACCTTTTGTTTTTGTCATCAAAATTCATCCTATATCATGTACAATTTATAGTGAATTTTATAGTACATTTTCCTATTTAAGACGTGTGAAGATTGTCCAACATCACATACAAGGACATTCTAGAACACATTACCGTAAATTTTCTACCAATAGTTTAACATCTATACTGTAAAAACTACTGTATTGCCTAGAACCGAATACAAAGCACTTACAATTCGTGTGGAGACGTATACCAGAATTCTTGCAATAGTTCACAAGATAAAGAAGAAGAAACCCAGAATGTATACGAGTGATTTTTTGGATATATTGCTTGATATGTATGAGAAGAGTCCAGATCGTATAAAATAGATTGTAACTGGCCGTCATTACTTTTCCAATATCTGCCAAAAGGATTTTATGGATAAGGACACGGATGCAATTTCGGGCTCCAGTGGTGTAGACCGGTCAAGCATATCGGCCTTTCAAGCCGGGGATCCCGGGTTCAAATTCTTTAATGATGAAAATCCCGGCTGGAGCACCTACAAA
>DATFDB010000003.1:0-10136 GCA_035252445.1 Nitrosotalea sp.
TGTTGACCAACTTGAAGATCAGATGAATTTCCTAATGTAAGTGGAACTAAACTTTCATCTGAAAAGTCATCAATAATTTGTATTACTGCAATGTCATTATCAGGATCAGTCCCCACAACTTTTGCGGTATATGTATTCCCATCGACAAATGTGACGTTGACAGTACTTGAACCATCGACAACATGATTATTTGTTACAATTCGTCCTTCTTTATCATAAATAAAGCCAGAGCCTAGTCTTGTTGATTGACTTGATAGAGGCTGTCCGTTTATAATTACGGTGCTATCAGTTGTGGAAACTTTACTAGTTATCTGAACCACTGAGTTTTGAGTTTTTTTGAATAGATCTGTCAGTGTTGAATCCTGTGACATAGTTTCCATATTGCTGGAAGGTCCTGGAGGACCTGGAGGCCCAGGAGGACCGGCAGGTCCAACTGGTCCTGGAGGACCTTGAACCGTAGCCTGCGACAAGTCCCCGAATGTATGGTTGCTGCTATATTGTGTAATGACAACTGCAGAAAGTGCAATTACTATACCTATTAGGATAATCTCTGATTTTTTCATGGTTGGTATTTGTTAGAAAAATAGCGTAGATGAGAATAATATTCTTTACGAAGCTTTGTTAATCTCAACATAAATATACACACTAGCCAGTTAACACCTAGTGGTAAAGAAGCAAAAAAATAAGACTAAAAGTGCCCTAATTTCACGTGGGACAGTAATCTTCATAGCTATTGTTGTAGCTGCAGCAGGAGCGGGAATTTATTATTTCATTAATACTTCAACACCAGTCAATAGTACATCTCCAGTATTTGCTACTCCAACTAATATCTACATTGTAGGAACTCATGATCCAACTCAAGGTTATGTATATGAACAAGAATCTACACGCCAGGCAAAAAAAGCAGTATCAGGTGGAGTTGCTGATGCATCAATTCACATACCTCTAGGTACTCTAGTTGCACTTCATTTCATTAATGAAGACAAAGATACAGGTGCTGCAATGGATATCAACATAGACAACTTTAACGTGCATTCTAACAAACTGAATTACTTCCAAGCCCAATCAATAAACTTCTTAGCTAATAAAGAAGGGACATATTCGTACTATTCTAATCTGCATCCGGAAATGAAAGGGTCCATAACGGTGGATCCATAGCGGTGTTAAAAAATGTCTAAAAAACATTCTTCGTATAGAACGGAGTTCCTTGGTATTGATGGATGATAAAAACCCTGATTTTTCTAGAACTGATGTTCTTAACCTGATGGATAGTTTTATTGAAAGGATACTTGAAATTCGAAAAATCCTCTTGAGTGTTTCAGTCTCTGCTCTGATACTTGCGCCACTAGCAACTGGCCTATCTATATTTCTCCTGACTCACCCTAAATTCTACAATGTTCTTCAAAGAGAACATGAGTTTGGAACAATTCTGGGAATTTTGCTTGGCGTGGTAATATCGATATCAATTGTGTGGATTGTGACAGGAGTTAGGCAATACACGACATTGAAATCATGGGATAGAAGATACGATGAATATCTCAAGCAAAAAGACGCTATAGACAAAAGGATTGCGTCAGATTATGGATTAGATCAAGACTAGATATTGTTCTCGTTTCTATCTGGAATTGATTTTCTACGAGGGAACATTTTTTCATACGGTTCCAAAATCGTTTTACAAAATTCTACTCCTTTTGGAGATGGTTTGTAAATGGTCACAGTTCTTTTTCCAAGCGGCCTTTCATTACTTGTTATCATACCATTTGATTCAAGTTCATCAAGTATGGGTTTGTGTTTTTTAAGATTTAGCCCACAAAAGCTAACTAATGCAGTCTGGTTCATTTCTCCATATTGCACCAACAACAAGATTATGTCTTTTATAATGTAGATTCTGTCTCTATATGAACTGGAACTTGACATTTATCACGTCTCATCGTCCACTAAATATAATCTCTGATTGTTGCGAGTCTGTTTCTAATAGCCTCTTGCAAACATCGCATTTGTTTTACTTGGCTTTCCACATACTACGCACGGCATGTTTGATCTTTCTGCATCAAATGGTATGACACGTAAATCCGCGCCAGTTTCCTCCTTGATGGTTTCTTCACATTTCTGGTCACCACACCATGGTGAGTTGAGAAACATCCCATTTTCTATTTCCTTTTTGAATTGGGAGAGTTCAACAATATTTTTTATACGTTCGCTGAGAAGTTTTTTTGCCTTCTCAAAAAGATCCGCTTGAATCTCGTTCAAAATTTTGACGATCCCTTCTTCCGCAGAATCAAAAGATAGATCTGATTTTTTCAGAGTATCGCGACGCACTAGAACCATCTTGCTTTTGGCTAGATCTTTTGGACCTATTTCGATTCTGAGTGGGACTCCTTTCATTTCCCAGTCATTAAACTTGTAGCCTGGAGTAAACTCGTCCCTAGAATCTACATGTATCCTAAAATCGTGTTTTGTAAGAATCTCTTTTATCTCATTCGCTTTTTGTAGTACTGCTTCTTTGTCACTTTGAGATGAATATATGGGAACTATGACTGTCTGAATAGGAGCCACACGCGGAGGCAGGACCAATCCCTTGTCGTCCCCATGGACCATTATCAAGGCTCCGATAAGGCGCCATGAAACCCCCCATGATGTCTGCCAGGCAAATGTTTCTACATTTTGCTTGTCTAAAAACTTGACATCAAATGGTTTTGAAAAATTTTGGCCCAAAAAATGTGAGGTGCCCATTTGTAATGCTCTACCATCAGGCATAATTGATTCCATTGTAGTGGTATACACGGCACCAACGAATTTCTCTTTTTCACTTTTCTTGCCAACTATGACAGGAATTGCGAGTTCTTCTTCTACTGTTTTTCTGTAAATGTCAAGTATTGTCATAACTTCTTCTTCTGCCTCTTCTTGTGTTGTATGTACTGTATGTCCTTCTTGCCAGAGAAATTCCGATGTCCTAAGAAATGGCTTCGTTGACTTGATCTCTGCTCTTAGCGCAGAATTCCAAAAATTAATTTTCAAAGGTAGATCTCTCCAACTTTTTATCCATTTGGAATACATGGAATATGCCAAGGTTTCCGACGTTGGTCTGAGAGCCAACCTATCTCCAATCTCGGTATCTCCTGAATGTGTAACCCAAAAAACTTCTGGTGTAAATCCAGCAAAATGTGTAGCTTCCTTGCTTAGGAGAGATTCTGGAATAAGTACTGGAAGAAAACCGTTTTCGTGACCAGTCGTTTTCAATTTTCGATCAATAGACGATTTTAAAAATTCCCATATTGAATAACCATATGGTCTAAGAACAATTAGTCCTTTGACCGGAGCATAGTCTGTAAGATGAGCTTTGATTACTACCTGTGTATACCACTCGCTAAAATCATCGTTCTTTTTTACTGTGATGCCAATCTCTTTGCTCAATTTACATCATCTTACCGCGTGCCCTAATGAGCCTTATGTTATTCTACAGAGGGTCGCCCTTACAGAGGACTTTTCCTGTTATCCTGCTCTGGAAATTGGAACAGACAAAACATTGGATGAATGGAACTTCTTTTTTTAAGACAGGGCAATCCACTGCTTCTTCTTTCATTCTTTTGAGCATCTTGGGGCTAACTCCTTTTAATTTCAACTTTCCCTTGTCATCCATCATACCAGACGCTTTCAGTTCTTCCTTTGTTTGATCTGACAGCTTGTTAGATGTTGTAGTGGTTTTGATTGAAACTTCATATTTGTGGGGAAGTTCACTCATATTTTTGATCGTGAATATCTTGAATATATTACTAGTGGTAGAAAGTTTTCCGATCGCTTAAGATTAATATAATCTGCGTCATTCCACAAAGCAGAAAAACTGATGTTAGCAATTTTCGATGTGGAAGGCGTATTACTTGACGCTGAATTTCTTCCAATACTTGCTGAAAAAATTAACAAACAAGATGAAATCTGGGAAATAACTAGAAAAGGAATTGAGGGTACAATCAAGTGGGAAGAAGGATTAAAGAAAAGAATAGAGCTTTTACGCGGAATAGATTATGAAACGTGCAAACAGGTAGCTGATTCACTTAAGATAATGACGGGAGCACGAGAGGCCTGCCATGCACTAAAAACTGCGGGATGGAAAATAATGGCAGTATCTGGTGGGTTTACTATCATGACTGACAGACTAAAGAGCGAACTTGGGCTTGATCATGTATTTTCAAACGAGCTCACATTCAAAGATGGTAAACTTGATGATGTAATAATACATGTAGACTCTGACAAAGCCAAATCTGCAATGATAAAGATTAGGGAATGGAACGAGAAAAAAGATGACATTGTAGTTGTAGTGGATGGTGCAAATGACGTCAAACTTTTTGATATATGTGGGCTAGGTGTTGCATTTCGGGCTCAGGACATTGTAAAGGATTTAGCCACTGTAACCCTGGAGATAAAAGACCTTTCCAAATTGATTGAATTAATTAACGAACATTATGGGTTAAAGATACAGTTGCAAACACTCGCTTGACAGAAATACGATTTTAAACAGTCATACCTAATCTGTTCTGGTGACATTAGAAATCATCCCAGTATGCATTGAAGACGAGATAAAACGGGGAGCCAACCTTGTTGACTTGCTTCTTGCTTCTAAATCACGACCTCAATTACAAGATGGCGATGTTATTGTATTCACACAAAAAATTATCTCAAAACAAGAAGGCCAAATCATGCCCCTTTCTGATATACATCCAGATCTACTTGCAATAGGAATAGCAAGTGAATATGGAAAAGATCCTAGAGTTGTACAATTGATACTTGATCAATCAAAACGTATTGTTCGTATGCACAACGGCATAATAATCTCAGAGACTTTACATGGTTTTATCTGTGCAAACGCGGGTGTGGATGAAAGTAATGTAATGGATGGATATGCCACAATTTTGCCAAACAACTCAGACAAATCTGCTGAAGCGATATGTAAACAAATAAAGGAAAAAACAGGCAAAAATATTGCCGTTGTAATATCTGATACGTTTGGGAGACCGTTTAGGCAAGGTCAAGTAAATGTCGCAATAGGTGTTGCTGGGATTGATTCTATAATGGATTACGCAGGAATGAAAGATAATTTTGGTAGAACTCTTCGTGTTACTGCAATAGCCATAGTAGATGAGATATGCTCTGCAGCAGAACTTGTTATGGGTAAGTCTATCCGTGTCCCAATATCCATTATACGAAACTATGATTTTTCAAATGTGTCAAGTACAATAAATGAGATTATCAGACCCAGATCTGAAGATTTGTTCAGATAAACAAAAAATTTGAAAACAAAGATTATATGATAAGGTTGAGGCAAGCGATAAACATTGGAGTATCTACGGGCGGAATTACACTGTCATAATGAATTTTCGAATTTCCAGTTAGGCGTAAAAGAGACTCCATATGATTGCGGCATAACAATACAAGAGCAATTGGAGCAAGCATACAAATCAAACCTTGATGCTTTCTTCATTACTAATCATAATACAATAAATGGCTATAGCTACTTGTTACGTTACAAAGAAGACCATGAAAAATTCAAACACATACAAGTTTATCCTGGAGAAGAAGTCACTACGGATCAAGGAATACATGTTTTAGCGTATGGACTTACTGATACAATAAAACCAAATCAGAGCCTTGAAGAGATACTTGATATTGTAAGAGCACAGGATGCTATATCTTGTGCTCCGCATCCTTTTGCTCTAAATAATGGGCTACGGGAAAAAGCAGTTTTTTGCGATTTAATTGAGACATTTAACAGTAACAATGTTGACAGATACTCGAACCTTAGAGCATCTCATTTTGCAAAAGCAAATAACATGAAAGAAGTAGCTGGCAGTGACTCTCATGTTGTTTCAACACTAGGTAGGTGTACCAATACGATTGAATCTGAAAATAATCTTGATGACATTCTGTGGGCAATGAGAAAAGGCAAGATAACAATTGCCAACACTGGATACATAACAAGTAGCGAGATGATAGAACATGCAAGATACAAGATCAAAAATTCAAAAGATGACATTATGACATATTTTAAAGAAAATCATCCGCATCTCACAGGAATCTGTAGTTTTCTGATAGATGTTTTCGAATCAAACCCCGACAGTGTGGTCTGGAAGGCAGTTTACCAAGTTGCTGTTCATCTAACAGCAAAACTTTCAAAGAAAATTAATTTCAAAAATCAGGATTATAACATATTATATGCGCGCAATCTTAGAGCAATTTTGCCCATGATACTCAAATAAGCAATTTTTTTTTGCATGTATGAATAGATTTTAATATCTCTTTGCTAGCTTTTTACTCACAGGTGAATTGACATTTCAGAATTAACTCCAACCAAAACCATAGATGTTAGGGGAATGTTTTGTCCCGAGCCCGTCTTTAGAACAAAGATAGAAATGGAAAGAATGGTGGTAGGAAATATTTTGAAAATCATTGCAGATGATCCTGCATCTGAAGATGATATCTCAAGATGGGTGAATAGAAATGGCCACCAACTACTAGAACTGAAAAAACATGACAAAGATCTAGAGTTTACTATCAAGAAGGTGAAATAGATTCTTGACAATCGAGGCACTCAATGATGCTGAGACACTTTTGAAAAAAATCGGTAATACGCCAATTGTAAAATTAGAATCTCTTTCAACAAATCACGCTGAATTCTATGCAAAACTGGAATCTCACAATCCGTTTGGATCGGTAAAGGACAGAGCGGCATTTTGGATGGTGAAAATTGCAGAAGAAAAAAGTCTCATAAAACGAGGACATAGCGTTATAATTGAACCAACTTCGGGAAATACTGGAATTGCTCTTGCTGGAATTGCAAAACTCTTAGGATATACAGTAGAAATTGTAATACCTGAAAAAGCAAGTGAAGAGACAAAAAAGATAATCAGATCACTTGGTGCTATGGTATATGAAACAAGTGATGATCTTTGCCCAAAGGTCGGAGCAGGAACAGATCAAAGTATTGCACTTGCAAAATCTATTGCGTCGGCAAGACCTGACAAATACTATTCACCAAACCAATATGCCAATGAGGCTAACTTTATGGGGCATTACAAGGGTACAGGTCCTGAGATTTGGGAACAAACTAAAGGAAAAATAACTCACTTTTTCTCGGGAGTTGGAACTGGAGGAACGATAACTGGAATAGGAGCGTATCTGAAAGAAAAAAATCCTGACATAAAAATAATCGCAGTGCAGCCACAGCAAAATCATCTGATTCAGGGACTAAGAAACTTTGAAGAATCTGCCAAGCCTGACTTATTTCTAAAAAGAGAAACAGTGGTAGATGATTGGCTTACCATAACAAATGATGAGGCATTTGCTTCTGTAAAAGAAATATTGGAAAAAGAGAAAATGCTGGTCAGCCCATCTTCCGCTACAGTGTACACCGCTATGAAAAAATATGGAATCAAGGAAGGCTATGTAGTAGGAATATTTGCAGATGACGGAAAGAAATTCAAGAGCCTCTACGCGCAACAGAAAATACTTTCTAATGATGAATTTGACAAGGCACTAAAAGAAGCAAAATATATTTCGCAAAATTCACTTTACTAGTTTTTTCTACTGTTTTCTGATAGGTACTTGTCTACATCTATTGCCGCCATGCATCCAAATCCTGCTGCAGTTATTGCCTGTCTGTATCTGTGATCATGCACATCGCCCGCTGCAAAGATTCCATCCACGCTTGTATGTGTGTGGTTTTTGAGTACGATGTATCCTTGTGCATCTAGCTCAACTTGTCCTTGAAATAACTTGGTGTTTGGCTCATGACCTATTGCAACGAACAAACCTCCAACATCCATTGTTTCTTGTTGGTTGTTCGACGTGTTTTTTATGGTGATTTGATTCACTTTTTCCTTTCCTCTGATCTCCTCGATTATAGAGTTCCAGTGAAACTTTATCTTGTTGTTTTCAAATGCTCTGTCTTGCATTATCTTACTTGCTCTGAGCTTATCTTTTCTGTGAATTATGTGTACATTTTTTGCAAACTTGGTAAGGAAAATTGCCTCTTCCATTGCAGAATCTCCACCACCAGCTACTACTATCTCTTGATTTTTGAAAAACGGACCGTCGCAAGTCGCGCAATATGATACTCCTTTGGCACTAAACTCCGCCTCTCCTTTGGCACCAAGTTTTCTTGGACTGGCACCTGTCGCAATTATGACAGCATTTGCTTCATATTCTTCTGAATGCGTAAGTACCTTGAACGGTTTTCTTTTAAAATCCACATTAACTACTTCATCATCAATTATAGTTGCACCAATTCTCTCTGTCTGCTGTCTCATAGTTGTCATTAATTCCGGACCCATTATGCCCTTTGCAAATCCTGGATAGTTTTCAACTTCAGTTGTAAGCATTAACTGCCCTCCTGGCAATACGCCTGATATTACAAGAGTATCACGCTTGGCTCTTGATGTGTAAATTGCAGCTGTATACCCTGCTGGGCCAGCCCCAATTATAATGACGTCAAACTTTCTCTTTGTTTCTGGTTTTTTATTTTCCGCTCTGATTTCTGCTTGCACAAATAAAATCCTCTGTGATTCATATTTAAATTATACATAACCATATCACAAATTATCAAGCACGTGTTGGTGTTTTTCACACAACTTGCC
Source organism: Nitrosotalea sp. (assembly GCA_035252445.1). GTDB lineage: Archaea > Thermoproteota > Nitrososphaeria > Nitrososphaerales > Nitrosopumilaceae > Nitrosotalea. Next base: position 8,628 of record DATFDB010000003.1, read on the forward strand.
TACCTCTATTTGTGCATGTATCAGATCTTCTTGCCAATGTGCATTATGCAAGATACATTCCTTTGATTCACAAAAAGGAATGCCAGTAAGATAATAAAATATTGCTTGCATTGCATACCCTCTTGCTACAAGATTTAGTCTTTTGTCGTTATAATTAAGAAACCTTCCATCAAATTCGTCTTTGAGTGCATCCAAGTTGAGACCCTGTGATATCTTCATTTGCATCTGAATATAGTAGTCGCGCGGTTTTGCTGGGGCCTCAATTATTCCTGTTGTAGAAATAATCGAAGGATTAGAGCAGATTACTGCTCTGCCGTGGTATCTATAATCATTATAATCATAACTACAACTCAGCCTTGTTGTAAATATGATGTGAAACTTGTCCTGTGACAATTCAACATCTGGTATTGTATCTCTGAAAATGTTTTGAAGTTCAAATCCGTCATACAATACTATGTTGCTTACAGAATTTTGTTCTTCAAATTCTACTTCCTCTGCTGTAGGCTCGTGTTTTTCAAATGGGATGTATGGATTGAAAATTCTGCTTGAAGCCAATTCGTAAGAAGTTTTGTCTTTTCTTTTAAAATGCTCGAAAAAACTTTGTCTTATTTCTGTCTCTACACCAATTTGTTTTTTGATAAAATCCGCAAGATCATCTATCTTTATCTGAGGTATGCTTGGCTCATTGTACAGAAACACCTTTGATATATTCAATAGGGAATTCTATCTGTAACTGATTTATCTTCGTAGCTCTTTTATCTTCGTGGCTGTAATCTCAGCTGCCTTTTTGCCTGATAATAACATGGAACCATACGTCGGTCCCATTCTTGCGATGCCAAAAGTTTCAGTAACTGACATGCCAGCGACTATCAATCCTGGAAACACTTCTCCGGTATGATAAACTACCTTGTTTTCTCCATCATCTACCCACATTGGATCCATTCCTTTCCATTCGACAAGTTTTCTGTCTACTAGTCTTTTTACAGCAACTGAATCATGACCTGATGCATCTATGACAACCTTGGATTCCAACGCAACAGGATCTACACATGTGATGTTTCTTGGTAATGCAGAAACCGGCATCCAGTTTACTACAATGCCTGCCACCCTGCCTTTCTTTAACACTAAATCATCAAATTTTGTCAAATTCAAAAATTTTACACCTGCATCACAGGCTGCAGCAATTAATTTTGAAACTGCATGCGGTCCTGGCGTAAGATACAGGCCCTCTCTCACTTTCTTGTATGGGATTCCTAACTCATCCCAAATTTTTTGGGCGGGAGCTCTAACTGTCACTGGATTCATCATGTATCCACCAAGCCAGTATCCTCCCCCGAGATAGTTATTTTGTTCAATTACGAGTGTTTTGAATCCCATTGACGCAAGTTCTCTACTTGCAGTTAAACCTGCAGGACCTGCTCCTATTATAATGACATCCGAATCAGCTCTATCTACAAGTACTGAATGAAATTCGTCTGCAATAGCACGAGTAATCTCTTTCTCGTCTAC
>DATFDB010000004.1:0-6358 GCA_035252445.1 Nitrosotalea sp.
GATTTATTTTTCATATGTTTCTGCACAAGTTCGAAAGCAGAGGGTTTTCCCTCCCTAAACGAAATCAATTCAAATCCTGCATCTGTTTTAGTGAGGGGAACTATGGGAGATATCACAATACAGCTGTCCTTAACAATTGGAAGCAATTGAGAGCATATCGCATCAATGTTCTCATATGGAATAGAGAGTACCAATACATCGCTTTCCTTTGCAACCAAAAGATTGTCCATTCCCACTATCTTGCCCTTTGAAGAAATGTTTTCTTTTTGTAGGTCTGCAGTATATTCACGTGCTGCTTCTTCAGCTCGTGCAGCATCTCTTGAACCTATCAATACATCATGATCAGCACACCAACGTAAAGCAAATCCCTTTCCCATTCCACCAGTACCACCTATTATTCCAATCTTCATCGCATGAAGCTTTGATAATCTTATTATTATCTTTATTCAACAAACTGTTTCAGAATAGATATTGTTCCTTTTTTTACGTCACGGGCAGGCAAGAAACAATGTAGAGAGAATTCTTGCAGGGCGGGCAAAAGGATATCCACTCACAGATCTGGGCATAAAACAAGCACAAAACATAGCTGATTTTCTTAAACCATTTAGCATATCCGCAATATATTCAAGCCCAGTGGAAAGAGCCGAACAAACCGCTAGCATTGTAGCAAAAAAATTGGATCTTGATTATACTGTAGATGAAAGACTTACAGAAATTGACATGGGGATTTTGTCAGGTATGCCATACGAACAAATGTTTGCAAAGTATGGAAATATTTTTCTCAAGTTCTATGAGGGACATCCAGTAATAGAAGAAAATAAAATAGAAACATTTGTCAGTATTAAAAAAAGAGTTCTTGATTTAGTAGAACATTGTAATGCAAAACACAATGGAAAAGACGTATTGTTTGTGACTCACATGGATCCGATAAAATCAGTACTTTCAACTATAATGCAATTGAGACCTGAATCTCTATACGAATTAATAATTAGAAATGCATCTCTAACTATGTTCAAAAAAGAACAAACTAATCTTTCAATAATATCAATTAATTCTATGTGCCCGGAACGTTATCTACAAGAATAAAAAACAATTATCTTGTATGCTTGAGTCGTGTATCGTGAGATTTTAACTAACTAACATGATTCTTTCTAACAGAACCAATATCTATAGGTGATATCATTTCCTGATTAGATTGAAATTATTGGTGTCAAGTATCATGTTTTTTGCTATCTTGGGTAGTTTTATCTCTCAGGCTTATGCTATTTCAGTGCCGTTAGAATTGTATACTGATTCTCAAGTGTATTCGGAGAACCAACCGCTTCTTGTATATGGCAAAACTGCTTCTGCAAATGAGACTGTAATTCTTAGATTGTTTGCACCTGATGGAACCATTAAACAATTTAACCAAATTGCGTCTGATAATCATGGAGATTTTAATCAGATCTTGATAAGATGGCCCACTGCAACAACAAACTATCCGTATGGGACATATTCGGTGGAAGCAATTGTTCCAAAAGAACAGGGCTTTTCACAAAAAGTCGATGTGGCATTTACATCATCTTCGTCATTGGTGCATACTCAAGTAAAAAGGCAAGTACTAGTTTCAGTTTATGCCCCGCAAACTGCAGCTGTCAATCAAACATTTCGAGTATTTGTTCAAGTGACTAGTGATGGTTTGCTGGTAGCAGGCGATCCGTCAAAACTCTTGGCTACCTCACATGTCCACCTGCCAAACGGAGATGTTGTAGATCTTACAAATTCTTTCACGACTCTTCATCAAGGGTTGTATTATGTAGATTTCACACCGACGCAAGAGGGCACTTATGTCTTTCACATAATAGCACTCAGTCAAGGTACTGAATCTAATGGATCTGTCGCTACACTAGTACTAAAACAAAGCATTGAAGGAATATCTCAGCAGATAGTAAAATTAAATTCCGTGATAAATACTACATCCAATGAACTTGATAAGATGAAGACTGAAGTTCAAACTTTCGGATATGTTTTAAACACAAGCCAGAATTCTATGGCTGAGGCAAATTCAAACATAAACAAAAGTGTCACATCCATGTCAGATTCAGTAAAAAGTATCGAGTCCGCCTCAGGACAAATCAACTCATTGCTTTTGCCATTTGTTGCTTTGATCGCAGTGATGATTGCTTTACAACTAGCCATTCTTGCTAGGCGAAGATAACCATCATGGTAAACACCAAATTTACCATGTCGATGGTTTCATTTTTTCTAATATCTCTTCTTCTAATATCTATAATTCCAAAACCAGTTAATGCATATTTTGATGTAGATGTTCCAAGACAAACACAAATTTCTACACTGGGACAAACATCTGATCTGATAGCCTTCCAGTCTGAATTGTTTGAAAATTCTGCAAAAAGATATTTAGTTTTTGGCTCAGGAACAGTCTCAGATATATCCGCAAGAGCTGACAATATAATTTACGGACTAGATTCTGATCATGGTTCTTTTGCAGTAGGTACATTTAATCAAAATCAGATCTCAAGCTTGAAGCTTGATGGCTATAACGTAATTGAGGATCTACCATTAGAATTTGACTCTGTGCAAACAAATTCTCACGCGCCCACTGATGTTTCTAGGATTGCTGATATACTGGGTTCAAACAAAGTGATTCAACAGTATAACTACACTGGAGATGGCATTAAGATAGGTATAGTTGATACTGGAACAGATTTTTCAAATCCCGATGTACAAAGTTCTCTTGCAAGGGACAAAAACAACATCCCAATCATGATTGACGCAGATGGGCAAGGACTTGTATTGACAAATGCAACATTTGTAGCACAAATCAGTAGCTATGGAGTAATTCAAAACTATACGCATCCCATTCCAAAAAATGTAACTTCGTCTGTGTATGTAACTTCAAAGGGAGTTTTTCTTAATCTAAATAGAGATGGGCAAGGAACCACTGTTCAAGTATACAATTCACAATATCCCAAAGGTGGTACCCCTGTCATAAATGGAACCGTATCAGATGATTACAAAATAGGAAAAGACACAAGACATTTCATCAGGTCAAAAAGCGGAATGTATCACTTTGGTATGATATATGAAAGTGTATCACAAAGTAAACTTTCCCTATTGCAACTAGTTCCAGTTCTTGTAGTTGATACAAAGGTTGCAGGAGTTTATGATACTATAATACCTGATATGTCTGATTCGTATAAAGATTTTATAAGAATCACTAGTCCAGTTCCTCCCAAATATGATTTTGATTTTACAACCCAGACTCCTATCACGTTGGGTAACGGAAAAGAACTTCTCATGTATGACAAAAACAATGATGGTAATCCTGTATATAGTGCAGGAACAGTTGGTGCACGCGTTCTTGACTTGTATGGTGTAATTGCACATCCAGCTAAGATTGATAAAAAAATTGGGGCGGTAAACGGTACATTGCTTCCGCCCTTTGATCCACATGGAGATTTTTTTGGTGTAATGTATGACTACGAAGGACACGGAACTGCTACTGCAGCTTCAATAACATCTCAAGGAAAACAACAGTATGACGTATATGGAAATTCTACTAAATACATAATACGTGGCATTGCTCCAGGCTCTAAAATAGTCCCAATAAAGGCATTATGGCTTGGAGATGCGATATATGGATGGTTGTGGGCCGCAGGATTTGATCAGGACCAAAACTATTGGAAATATTCAGGCTCTCCTAGAGTTGATATCTTATCTAACAGTTGGGGAATTTCCACTTTTCCTGCACTTGAATCAGTGCCAGGTCTTGACGTGGGTTCTCTTTTACTTAGTGCACTCAATGTCCCAGGCTCATTAGATCCAAAATATCCTGGCGTACTCACAGTAAGCAGCTCAGGCAATGCCGGACCTGGATATGGAACAATCGGAAGCCCTGACGCTGCACCATTTGGTCTTACTGTGGGAGCAGCAACTGATAATGTCTTTGTGGGATATGGTCCGTTTAAACAACAACCGAGATTTGGTAACAGTACATCTTACTTTGGTGATGTATCAGGATTTTCAAGTAAAGGCCCATCATTGATAGGAGATCCAAAGCCAGACATAATGGCGGTGGGTGAATATGGCTTTACACCAACTTCTGTTACAAAATACGATAAAAACTCAACAGGTCCGTTTTCACTCTTTGGGGGCACCAGCCTTGCTGCACCCTTAACAGCTGGCGCAGCTTCAATTGTAATGCAAGCCTTACATGAAAAAGGAATTCCGTACAGTCCATTTACAATAAAAAACATTCTGATGTCAACTGCAGGTGATTTAGGAAACGATCCTTTTGCTCAAGGTTCTGGATTAGTTAATGTGACAAGTGCAGTTGACTATGTACTGGGAAATGAAAATTCCTTTGCAGTTTACAACAATGCAACATATTCTAACGTAAAGAAAGTCTTGGACCCTTCAATTATCTTGATGAACTCTTCATCATTTGGATTAACGACATTTCATCTAGGAAATGATTCTCTTCCAGAGACCCCTTGGTTTGCTGGAAGGTTGTATCCGGGAGACAGGACTTCTGCATCCTTTACTATTGAAAACCCTACTGACAATAACATCACAGTAGAAGTAGAACCGCAAAAACTTGATCTGATGAAGGTTTCTCAATATAATGGGACAACACAGCCCCGTCTCCACGACTCTTCAATTAAAAAACAAGGAGTCTACAGGCCTGATTATGTACCTCTTGCTCAAATAGAAAACCACACTAACCTTCTATCGTTTTTCCAAAAAACAAATCCTATACCAAATGATGCATCTCTAATGGTACTCGATTTAACATTCCCATTTTCAGAATTCATGAATTCCTCTGCAAAAACATACGCCGATGATATGAAAATATCATCGCTTTATCTGTATGATTGGAATAACAAGCATGATGCTACACCGGCCTATGTGGATCTCTCACTTGTAAATAGAGGAGGATCTTGGGGAACTGTCCAGGAAGTAAGAGTTTCTGATCCAAGCTCAAAATTTGAGCATGTGCCCCTAGCGGGAGTATATCCAGTTCCAACGAGATTTTCGTATTGGTCTGGAGACACCAAGAAAAATTCCACTTCTATTAATTATACTCTTACTGCAAGCTATTTTGAAAAAACCAAATGGAATGAAATTTGGCTTGATTCAAACGACATACAAATAAAACCGCACAGCAAAACTACAATAACTACAACACTTGTCATACCATCTGACAAAAAACCAGGCAACTACCAAGGATTCATTTCATTTGCAGATAATTCTCATAAAGTAAACGTGCCGGTGTCATATGTAGTCTTGAAAAAATTACAACCAAAAGATTTGCCAACAGTAATACAAGGATCACAAGGAAACAGCCTTTTTGGAAACGGGTATGTCAGTGGAGGCTTTGACATGTCTAATAGATATAATGCAGGTGACTGGAGAGAATATTCATTTGACATCAACGATAAAACGATAAACGCAGCAACAACTATTATTTCTTGGAAAGATACCGATACCAATCTGTCTGTTTTTGTGATTGATCCTCAAGGAAGGATAATTCAAACAAATGTTCCTGCTGGAATATTAGGGCAATTCCAGGGATGGCCAAGCGGAGACTGGTTAGGACCGAGTACACCGTTTGGCGAAGGCGGAGGATTTTATCCTGTAAAAAATAAGGATGATACATCAACAGAAGTCTATGCCCCGATTAATCAAACTGGAGTATACTCTGTACTAATCCATACTACACTATTTGGAGGCAAATCAGTCACAGAACCGATAACCGTAACAACAAAATTCTCAACAATTCTGCCAAATGAGACACCCCCTCAAATAAACCTGAAAATACCACAATTCATCAACAACACCTATAATGTTACTCCTATCATAATTGGCACTGACATACAAGACCAAAAATATTCCATAGATTCTTCAGGGTTGAAAGAATTCAATGAAACTGCATTTCAAAATTCTGTTGGAAACCTCTCAGAAGGATTCCATGATATAAGAGTCATTGTATCTGATACAGTAGGTCATACGGTTTCAAAGGACTTTAACTTTATAGTGGATAATACTCCGCCCTCAATTGTTTTCAAATCCCCAATAAATGGATCTACTGTTTCAGGAACAGTCGATGTTAACTTGAATGTAAACGAAAATAATTTGTTAGAAAAAAATTGGCTTACAGTAAAGCTTCCAGGTAAGACAATCTTTGATAATGCAACATTCCAGTATGATACTAGAACGTTACAAAAGGGTCAGTATTACATTGAGGCCATAGCTAAAGATAAAGCAGGAAATACTGCAGACAAAAAAATTATGATTAATGTAGATAACTCCATTTCAGGTTATAGTTCTATTCAAAATATGAGCGATCAGAATT
>DATFDB010000005.1:0-2196 GCA_035252445.1 Nitrosotalea sp.
TGTTATGGTAGAGTTTATGTTTGTAGATAATGCTGCAATGCAAATTATCAAACGGCCAAGCGAATTTGACGTCGTTCTTACGGAAAATATGTTTGGGGATATTTTAACTGACGAAGCGTCGGTGATCACCGGATCTTTAGGTATGCTGCCATCTGCTTCTATAGGCAATAAAACATCATTATATGAACCAATTCATGGATCGTTTCCAAAAGCAGCCGGAAAAAATATCGCAAATCCTATTGGGACTATATTATCTGCTGCAATGATGCTTGATTTCAGTTTTGGATTACAGAAAGAAAGCCAAGCAATAAAAAATGCTATCAAAAAAGCGCTTGCAAAGGGATATGGTACAAAAGATATTGTAGAAAAAACTCCTCTCTCAACAACTGAATTTACTGACAGATTCATAGATTTTATTTGATTTTCTTTCTGACAGTTGTTTTAATAGTATTGATGATTAAAACAATATATATTATTCGTCATGGAGAGGTAGATACGCATTATGATCACTTAGGAAGACGGTTAATTCATCCACCTGATGCAGAACTTGGAGAAAAAGGCAAAAAGCAAATGGATGAAAAAGCAAAACAGTTTCAAAAATATTTTATATCTCTCGATGCAATTTATTCAAGTCCTTCTATAAGAGCTGCGCAGTCAGCGAAAATACTTTCTGAAAAACTTGACACACCCTCATCTATTATTCTCAAAGGATTAAAAGATATCATTGATGCATCTAATAAACTAAACTTTTGCACTTTAGCTTAAGGTGTGTAAAACTATAGGGATGTTACCAATAACAGAACATCCGCCACTTGTTAAGAAATACGGTCAGGAATTTAAATCTCTTTTTACTCAACCATCCTACAATCATTTTTTAAATTACCTCACGGGATTAATTACTGTACCTGCTCCAAATGTGTCTAAAATTTCTTCTTGGCTCTATCAAGGAAAAGATCAGAGCAGCCTGAATCGACTTCTCACAAAAACTGATTGGGAGAGTTCAGAGATTAATACGAAACGACTGGGATTGTTACAGAGGAATAAAAAGACAACGTGGAAAAAAGAAGGGGCCATCTGTATTGATGATACATTTTCAGAAAAAACTGGTAAGACAATGGAAGCAGTTGGATGGTATAAATCTCATACGGGAGAGAAAGAATATATTATGGCGCACAATTTTGTGTACTCGCATTATGTTGATTTGGATGTGCAATATCCACTTGATTTTCAAGTGTATATAAAAGAGAAGGACATTACGAAACAAAAACTATCAAAAACATTCAAGAGTAAAATTACGCTGGCCAAAGAGTTGGTTGATGCATCTGAAAAGCGGGGCATTTTAGCCACACTGTACGTATTTGACAGTTGGTATTTTGCCAAAGAATTAACCGACCATATTGAATCATACGGAAAAGATTGGATCAGTATAGCCAAGCTCAATCGAACAGTACTGTGGAACGGGAAGAAAATTAAGCTTGGAGAATTTGTGACAAAGACAATACCATGGACATCATACAAACGATTGGAGGTGAAAGGGAAGATATTCTGGTACTTTACCAAATCAGTCACTTTTAAAACAAATGGAAAGGTCAGGATTGTTTCAACGTTTGAGGAAAAAGAAGGAGTATTGGAAAAATATCCAACAGTGCTTGTGACAAACAGAACTGAGTGGGATGTTACAAAGATTATCAAGAGTTACATGCTTCGCTGGAATATTGAAACTTTTTTTAGAGACAGTAAACAATCGTTAGGATTTGAAGATTATCAGCTACGATCCATAGACGCAGTTGAGCGTCATCTCTGCCTGGTGAATCTGGCGTATAGTCTGCTTGAATTACAACGAATTGAATCTCGTCTGTTAACAAAAGTTGCTAACCAATTAACGACCATTGGCGACCAAGCAAGAAGTGTGGGCAATGATATTCTTCGTTCTCTTGTACTCTGGGTTTATGAACAAACAAAGAAAACGAAAAATCCTCATCATATTTACCAAATACTTCTAAGTTGAATTTATGAAAAGTGCAAAACTTTAGTATCTCATCAATCTTGTTCATCACCAACAAAGATTTCTCACTAACCACCTTTGGTTGATAATATATGCTGCTCCTACTCATCCCGAACATCTCTGTTTGCAATCCCAAAGGGCACTGTCGACGAATTAGCATAAGAGTTTTGGATATGATATAGTTTGAATAT
>DATFDB010000006.1:0-2993 GCA_035252445.1 Nitrosotalea sp.
CATGGACAAATGCTGACACTGTTACACACACCGCAACAAGCGGACAACCAGCAGACAATGTAACTGGCACTGTCTTTGACACCAGTTTGCTTACAGCTGGAAAGACATACACAACAAAGCCTTTCGATACAGCAGGTACATACAACTACTTCTGTCAGATTCATCCATGGATGACTGGACAAGTGATTGTTGGTACAGCAGGAGCAACTAACCCACCACCAAATAGCGGCAACAATATGACTGGAAACATGAGCAATATGACCATGCAAAATAATCAGACAGTTCCAGAATTTGGTCCAGTGGCGTCACTAGTTCTTGTATTCGCAATAGTTAGTGTCGTCGTATTCACCTCAAAGACTAGAGGATTCCTAAAACTCTAGATCTTCTATTTTTCATTTTTATTATTAACTTTCTTCCACTGGAGGTGTTTTTATTGCATTACACTCACCCATGGTGCAACATAATATCATCTGGATTCCATTCAAAAAGAAATCAAGAACTAGCTAGCTTGACTTCAATTGCGCTGTGGCGTGAAACTTCATTATGCATGTCGACATGTGGTTTTTCCTTGAAAACCAAGTTGCAGCGATAACATTTCCATGCAGTCATGCTCATGCATCCATATCGCGATTTTGATATATAAGAGACGCGTACAATTTGCACTTTTGATAACATCTTAATCAAAAAGTCTACAAAACAATTCTATAAAATTACGATATTAGACCATTTGTCACATAGTATTTTAATAAGAACTAAGAACTCGAAATGAATGCAAGCTTTCAAACAAGGAAAATGGAACCTAAATGAGCTTGTAACTGACCCATTCTCACCATCATTTAAGAGAAAGCTTCAAGAAATAGAGTTCAAAGTCAAGGCATTTGAAAAAAATAAAAAAAATCTTTCATCTAACATATCAGAAAAAAAGTTCTTTGCCATGCTTCGTTCTCTTGAAGAAATAATTGAGAAATTTAGTGTTGTTTCAGGATATGCATCTTTGGAATATTCATCAGACACGCAGTCTGATAAGATTACGTCTCTTCTGACAAAAATGAGAAAGTTTGGAGCAGATATTGATAACAAGACATTGTTTTTTGATCAATGGTGGAAAAAGCAGATTGATGAAAAAAATGCTCATAGACTTATGCAAAATGCAGGGGAGTTACAAGAATTTCTTAGGCATAAAAGGACATTGGCAAAATACTCGCTATCAGAGCCTGAAGAGAGGATAATAAATACACTAGATGTAACTGGACACTCTGCACTTGTGAAATTGTATGATAAAATTACTAACGCGTTTCAGTTTACCGTGAAAATCAATGGCAAGACAAGAACATACACACGAGAGGAACTTACTCAACTTGTAAGAAGCCCAAGCGCGAAGACAAGAGAGATTGCATACAAATCTTTGTTGTCAACGTTTGACAAGAACAAGGGAGTACTTGGGGAAATATATCAAAACATTGTTCTAAATTGGAAAGATGAATGTATTCAGATTCGAGGATATTCTTCGCCCATATCTGTCAGAAATATAGGAAATGATGTAAACGATAAAACGGTAGAATCACTCATTTCAGTATGCAGAGACAATGCAGATGTGTTTAGAAAGTTTTTCTTGTTAAAGGCGCGTCTTTTAAAAATGAAAAAACTTAGAAGATACGATCTTTATTCTCCAATTCAGAAAAAAGAAGAAAAAAGATACACATATGACAAAGCTGTCAAGATGGTCCTCCAAACTCTTAATAGTTTTAGTCCCACACTTGGTGAATTTGCAAGAAAGGTGTTTGTAGAAGATCATGTTGATTCTCAAATAAGACTTGGAAAGAGAAGCGGTGCTTTTTGTAGCACTATAACACCAAAAATAACTCCATTTGTTTTGTTAAATTTCAAAGGTAGAACTAATGATGTTTTTACCATGGCTCATGAATTAGGACATGCGATACACAGTATCGCCGCGTCTAACAAATCCATCTTCATACAAGAGGCACCATTACCTTTAGCGGAGACTGCATCAACTTTTTCTGAAATGCTATTGTTTGATAGAATTTTAAACCAGGTTTCTGAAGAGGAACAACAATCCATCTTGGTGGAACATATTGATGATCTTTATGCAACTGTTGGCAGGCAATCTTACTTTACAGTCTTTGAGATAGACGCACATCAAAAAATAGGCGACACTGCAACTGTACAAGACATATCTGATGAATATATGAGAACTCTAAGGGAGCAGTTCGGAGCATCGCTTACAATATCTCCAGATTTTGCAGTTGAATGGACATGCATCCCACACTTTTTTCACTCTCCGTTCTATTGTTATTCATATTCCTTTGGAAACCTTCTTTCTTTATCTCTATTCCAACGATACAAAAAGGAAGGAAAATCTTTTGCTTCTACTTATGTAAAGATACTTTCTGAAGGAGGAGCAAAAAAACCAGAGGAATTGCTAGAAGAATACGGGATAGACATAACTTCTGAAAGATTCTGGCAAGAGGGATTTGATTACATCAAAAATCAAACACGAAGGCTTGAAAAAGTAATAAACTAAAATCGCCTGGCAGCCAAGCGCCCTCAGCTGCCAGGCATGTTCCCCTACGGTTTGAACCGATGTCAATAACCAGATTGATTTGTTATAATTTAAACCATGTGGAACAGATCTAAAAACTATTTTATTTTATGCTACGAAGTAATTTGCAAGTGAAATATCCCCGATGTTGTAATAAAGAACCAGAATATCTGATCACGTATGACTGTGGTCCAGATCCTCAAGAAACTATGTTAGTATGTCGAGAACACTTTAAGGAAGAACCATTTCAACGATTTGCAGTAAAAATAGAGAAATTAGGAGGGTAGACTTAATAATTCGGCCCAAAAAGTGGCATTAAATGAAGTCCATGATTATGGTTTTTTTAATTGGGACGATTTTACTGAGCACGTTTACAAGTGCATACGCACAGCAACCACAACTTGCAACTTATCGTGAAACTGCTCAAGTTCTT
>DATFDB010000007.1:0-3611 GCA_035252445.1 Nitrosotalea sp.
GTATTCGAGCGCAAGCGTATACTCCCCTTCTTCACACAGATCATATGCCTCATCTAGAAGAGAAGATTTCCTCATCTTTTCATACTATAAAATCTCAAGATAATTATTCTTTTAGTAGAATCGGTATTTATCTAAAAGTCATCGACGGATCCATCTAATCAATAAAGAAATAGCCTAACAGGTCTTTGATCATTAACGTATGAATGAGTACATATCACTTGTAATCTTTGTTTTTGTCTACATATTGATAGTTGGGCGAATTAGGTTCAAAATTCCCATCTGGACTGCCATGCTAATCGGAGCGGCATTAATGATAGGTTTTCAAATAATCAGCCCAGCATCTGCTTTCAAGTCTGTTCAGTTAGATGTCATAATGTTTCTTTTTGGGATGTTCAGTATAGTTTCTGCTCTTGACAAAGCTGGAGTTCTCAGATACATGGCAATAAAGATGCTATCAAGGGCCAAAACCCCTGAGAGAGTATTATTGATTTTTGTAGTTGGAATCGGTTCTCTGTCAGCGTTTCTTGTAAACGATACAATTGCACTCATGGGAGTACCTCTTGTGGCATACATATCAAAACACATTGGAGTAAGGCCAGCAGTGTTATTGATAGCACTAGCATTTGGTGTCACGGTAGGGAGTGTGATGACGCCAATAGGAAATCCTCAAAATCTTTTAATTGCACTTCAAAGCGGAATTGATCTTCCTTTTACAAACTTTATCAAGTTTCTAGCAATTCCAACCATCATCAATCTCTTTCTTACTTACTACATACTCAAGACGTACTTCAAAAAAGATATGGTTCAGGCCAATTTGCAAAATGTTACGTTAGAGAGTGCAACAATTGTTAACAAGAATCTTGCAAAAATATCAGTTGGTGTCTTGATTGCAACCATTGCAGGGTTTTTCATCTCGGAGGTTCTAAAATTCCTAAAGATTGTAGATATCAATCTAAGCATAATTGCACTCTCAGGAGCTGCTGTACTTTATGTATTAAGCCGCGATAGAAAGGAAATAATGCAAAATGTAGATTATTCAGTCCTAGTCTTTTTTGCTACAATGTTCATTGTTACTGCAGCAGTTTGGTCATCTGGTGCAATACCGATGTTAATGAAAGCAATCCCCGTTCCAACTCCAGACAACCCATTGCAAAGCAATGCAATAATTTCCATCACAAGCATTTTCCTAGGTCAAGTGCTAAGTAACGTACCATTTGTATCACTATACCATTATGTCATGATACAAAATGGATTTACTGGAACCAACATATCATCGTGGATGATGTTAGCAGCTGCCAGTACAGTTGCAGGCAATCTCACAATATTAGCAGCTGCAAGCAACATAATAATAATTCAAGCTTCTGAGTCAAGAGGTATCAAAGCATTCACCTTTTTTGAATTTTTTAAAATAGGTTCGCTTGTAACAGTTGTAAACTTGTCCGTATACTTTCTCTTCATACTTTTGATATAACTAATTCAATCATGTTGAATTGGTCCAATTTCGCAGGCCTCCAAACTGAATCTTCTTAATCCATAACAGTCTTTAAGGGACCCACCATCTGATTTTTAATGCCTACAATCGTTTTCGACTTTGACGGCACGATAGCGGATACCATGTCTGTAGTGATAAAGATAGCCAACAAGTTCGCAGATCATTACGGATATCGAAAGATACCTCTAGAAGATATACCAAAACTTAGAGAGAAAAAACCAAGTGATGTGCTAAAACATCTAGGAATTTCCATTTTCAAGCTTCCTATTGTTGTAAGAAAGATTAGATTTGAAATGAATAAGGAGATAGTTCGATTACACGCAGCAACAGAGATCAGGGACACCTTGGTAAATCTAAAAAAGAAAGGATGTGTTCTTGGTATCCTGACCACAAATTCTAGAGAGAATGTTATGGAGTTTTTAAAAAATAATGATTTACAATTGTTTGATTTTGTGTATACCGGAAGGGCTGTTTATGGCAAGAGCAGGCTCCTTAAAAAACTCATGAAGGAAAAAACAATTCCTCATGATGACCCAATTTACGTTGGCGATGAGATAAGGGATGTAGAGGCAGCAAAGAAGGCAGGCATTAGAGTCATAGGCGTTTCATGGGGATACAATACAAAAAATGCACTCCAAAAGGCAAATCCCGACCACATTGTTGAAAGACCGGAAGATTTGGAACAAGTCATTTTGGACAACAGCTGATCTGACACATTAGATTTTTAGGGACAAAAACTAGATCATACATTCAACTTGAGTGAAGACGTCACTAGCGATGAAAAGAAAGCCCTTACACCAGAATCTGGGTTTAATCTGTGCGGAATTGATTATTTTGAACCCCTGGGCAGGAGGCTGTATCTTATAGAACACTATGACAAATACCAAGATGCGTTAAAGGCTAAAAAGGAGAGAGAAAACCCTAACGAATATCTCATCCTATACAATGGTTCACCGTGATTTTTCAAATAGCAGATATCCAGTCTGGTGCACTGAACATTACGCATCTTTTTCAGTTTTAGGTTTTTCGTACATTTTTTTGTATATTCTTATTGCTTCAAGATGTGAACAGTTTGCCTTCAGGCCCTTGCCGTGATGAAGTTTGTAAAAGTTTTTGAATCCTTCGCATTCACAGCTATCAGATGTCACAAAATAAGACTTGGTAGGATCACTTGAAGATTTTACTTGATACAGATCATCTTCTACTTTTACTACGCCATCTTTTGCCAAGGCTTTTGCTTTCTTGATTGTGTTTGCGCTCATTGTGTTTATCGATTACATCCACTTACTAAAATGCTTAACGTGGTACAAAATATTCAGTTCATACAATCAAGAAATGTTAAATCAAAAGAAAGCGTACATGTATCATGATTGGAGAAAAAATGCTTGACGCCATAAACCAAGGTGCAGTGACAATTAGCATGAATGGCAAACCAATCTTATCACTTGACCGAGATGCCAAATTGCTTGAACTTGAAATAGTAGGAATTGAAGAGGCCAATCTAAAGTTGTCTAATTTGTTTGAGACCAAGATAACTAAAGGAAGAATTCTTCTCAAGTCTTCAAGCTTTGTAAGGAGGCTTGCAAAAAACGGTTGGAAGTTTTCCCTATATGATAAAGGAGAAGAGATTCTTACCGCTAGCGGCCTATCCAGATTTGGCCCACGCCTTCACTTTAACCCATTAAAGATGAGACAAATACTGAAGGCCATCAGGTTTTAGTCATCAGTACTATGTTTTTCTTAGATGATGCCTTTTTTTCCTCGTCAGTCAGTTCTCGTACGTGCACAGAAAGCGTTACAAGTCCATCTATTTCCAGTGTTTTTTCAATTCCAGGCAATTTTATGTTGGTCTTTTGGAAGTTGATGTCTAGTTGCGAGTGCTTGTCAGCAAGTGATTCAATGAGACCTTCAAAGAAGTTTGCCTCTGTTTCAGAATTTTCCTTGCTCATGTGAGATAATGCGTTCCAAAGTATTTACGCATTTAGTGTCATTAACACTGTGCTAAAAGTATCAGTGTTGAACGCACCCCGTTTATGCGCCTTATCTTTTCAGATACCGTATTGTTGATTTCATCAGTTGTCATCTTTTCCATTTCTGCTACAATGTCATAGTGACCTTC
>DATFDB010000008.1:0-7427 GCA_035252445.1 Nitrosotalea sp.
ACCTGATTCAATAAACTGACTTGGACACGCTCTCTCAATGGCAACTTCATTAGAAATTAGCCGAAATCAGATAAAGGCAGACGAATTCAAAGGAAAAAAAGTAATTGATAGAGAGGGAATAGAGTATGGTAAGGTAAAACATGTACACATAAACTCTGATACCTTAGAAGT
This sequence comes from Nitrosotalea sp., assembly GCA_035252445.1. GTDB lineage: Archaea > Thermoproteota > Nitrososphaeria > Nitrososphaerales > Nitrosopumilaceae > Nitrosotalea. Next base: position 172 of record DATFDB010000008.1, read on the forward strand.
GGTAGGGGTTACAGTACACGAAGGGTTCAGCAAGGACTACTTTTTATCGCGTGACTATGTGGACAGGTTTACCGAAGAATCCGTTCTACTTTCGTCAGCACCAATTAGGACAGATGTGACAGTGGTTGACATTGATGGCAAAAAGGTCGGAAAGGTAAAACGACTACACATGAACAAAGATACAAACGAGCTTGAATCAATCGAAGTAACCGAAGGTCTTACTGGATCTAGGATATTTCACACCTCTGAAATTTGGGGTGTCGGAGAGAAGATAATTCTCAGACTGACACGAGACGAATACAAAAAACCTTAATTTTCTACAATTTTTCTTATTTTTGACATTGTTTTTGCGACTTGATATTATTGAAAGCAAGTTTTATTCTTAAAAACATCCAAAAACAAGTTCATATGTATGATATATGGCTACACGCGGATTCTCTCAAGAGTCATGAACCATTAATTTATCATAGTTGACAAAAATTACAATAATTTCTCACTTAGGAGATCTTCTTGGTATTTTATGACTTTCTCGTAATTGAGAGCCTCTCTTACACTAGTAGGAATTATAGTGCTTGTATTGTCTAGCATGATGATTGAATCTGCTTGGGCAGACAGTTCTATACCATTTGTAACCCAATGGGGAACATATGGATTGCAGACAACTGGCAAATTTGCATATCCGCAAGGAATAGCCACTGATGCTGCAGGCAATGTCTATGTTACAGACTTGGGAAATCGCAGAGTTCAGGAATTTAGCAATGCGGGCAACTTTTTGACTACATGGGGAATGAAGGGATCTGGCAACGGCACTTTTCAAGAACCTGAAGGGATAGCAATCGGTGGGGGCTCAATCTATGTTGTTGATAACGATTTGAGTATTGTTGAAAAATTTGATACTAGTGGGCATTTTATTAAGCAATGGGGAGCAAAAGGCAACGACAACGGCCAATTTCTACTTCCGCAAGGTGTAGGAGTGGATTCAAAGGGCAATGTCTATGTTGTTGATACTGGAAACAGCAGAATTGAAAAATTTAATGAAAATGGAACATATTTGCTTTCAATTGGGAGCAGCGGTCTTGGCCAAGGACAATTTCTTTCTCCACATGGAATAGCCATTGATTCCTTTGATAATGTTTACGTCACAGACACTGGAAATAACCGAGTTGAAAAATTTGCTCAGGATGGAACATATCTACAAACATATGGGGACGGCCAAGGTCTCAAATCCCCAATTGGAATTTCTGTAGATAAATCTGGAAACATTTTCGTTGCAGACGATGGAAACAACAGGGTAGTTGAGTTTGGAACTAACGGAAACGTATCAAACTGGGGAAGTTCTGGAACAGGACCTGACTTTTTCATGGAACCACGCGATGTTACAGTTGATTCAATAGGAAATGTCTTTGTTGTTGATAGTGATAATAATAGAATAGAAAAGTTTGGCTCAGCCAACTCTCCTGCACAAATCCCAACTCAAACGCAAACCACCGCAAACCAAACCCAAGCTGCACAAAATCAAAATACTCAGCCAGTACAAAACCAAAACACACAACCAGTACAGAATCAAAATACTGTACAAAGTACAAACTCATCACTAATTACAGATCCAAATGAGAAAACTGCACCCCAAATCACTTCTCCTCCAGACATGACTGTCGAAGCAACAGGAACTCTAACTCCTGTATCTCTAGGTCAGGCCACTGCTACAGATGCAGTAAAAGTAGTCTCTATTACCAATAACGCACCGTCAAAGTTTCCTATTGGAGTTACCATGGTTACATGGACTGCTATGAACGCTGGCGGAAATACAGCAAAGACAATTCAGAAAGTAACTGTGGTTGATACTACTGCTCCTACACTTACTGCTCCTCCAAATGTGACTGTTCAAGCAACAAGCTCTGATCATAATACTGTTAATCTGGGACTCCCGTCCTCTTACGATGCAGTTGGAGTAGAATCTGTTACAAATGATGCTCCAGCATACTTTCCATTAGGACAAACAGTCGTTACATGGAAAGCAGTTGATACATCAGGCAACGTAGCAACTGCTCAACAAACAGTCATAATTCAGGACACGAAACCTCCGACAATCAAGGCACCAGCAGCCATGACTGTCAACGCTACTGGAGCATTAACACCAGTCAACATTGGTCAGGCAACTGCCACTGATAATACTGGAATCACTTCGCTTACAAATGATGCTCCGCAACAAGGATTTGCACTTGGCACTACCGTAGTTACCTGGACTGCAACGGATGCAGGAGGAAACACTGCTACTGCTACTCAAACAATAGTTGTTGTAAACCATACTCCACCAAAATTGACACCGCCTCCAAATGTTACATTTGAAGCAACATCACTTGACAACAACACTGTACCAATAGGTAATGCAACTGCTACTGATTTTGAATCAATAGCAATTACCAACAATGCTCCAAAATCATTTCCGATAGGAAAAACTACTGTGCTTTGGACCGCAAAAGACTTGTCAGGAAATACTGTTAATGCAACTCAGATTATCAATGTGATAGATACTACATCTCCAAAACTAACTCCTCCAGCAGATATCACATTTGAAGCAACATCTGTTACTGATAACGTAATTCCAATCGGTAATGCAACTGCTACTGACATAGAACCAGTAACAATTACAAGCAACGCATCAAAGACATTTGCACTAGGCAAGACTACAATCCTCTGGACTGCAAAGGATACATCAGGCAATACAGCAAATGCAACTCAAGTAATTAACGTAGTAGATACCACAGCTCCCAAGATTACTGCACCAGCTGCAGTTACTTCGATAGCGACATCTCTTGACAATAATACTGCATCACTAGGAAATGCAACTGCCACAGATAATGTCAAGGTGGTTTCAATCACCAATAATGCATCAAAGACATTCCCACTAGGAAAGACTACAATCCTATGGGTAGCTACTGATGAGTCAGGTAACAAGGCAAACGCCACACAGACAGTTGACGTAGTAAATACAACTCCACCAAAGATTACTGCACCTGCTGCAGTAACATTTGAGGCTACATCACTTGATAATAACACTGTACCAATCGGTAATGCAACTGCTACTGACATAGAACCAGTAACAATTACAAGCAACGCATCAAAGACATTTGCACTAGGCAAGACTACAATAGAATGGACCGCTATCGACAAGTCAGGTAACAAGGCAAATGCAACTCAGATTATCAATGTGATAGATACCACAGCTCCAAAAATTACTGCACCACATACAGTAATAATCAATGCTACTAGCTCTACAAGTAATACAGTATCAATTGGCAATGCAACTGCCATTGACAATACCAAAGTAGTTTCCATCACTAACGATGCACCAGCAGTGTATCCGTTTGGCAATACTACAGTAACATGGGTTGCAAAAGATCAAGCGGGAAACATGGCAACAGCTACCCAACTAGTTGAAGTAGTTGATCACACTCCTCCACAACTAACCATTCCATCTAATATCGTACTAAATGCAACAGCATTTGAGACACCGGTATCAATAGGTCAGGCTACCGCAACAGGAATTATTGATACTTCACCCAAAATAACAAACAACTCTACTGGTACATTCAGTATTGGAAAGACCACAATAGAATGGACTGCCACTGACAAGTTTGGCAATACAAAGACGCTTGACCAAACAGTAAATGTTCTAGCATGTGGCAAGCCCGAGTCTCTCTACAATGTAATTATGGGAACTAACAATAACGACACACTAACCGGTTCACCTGTCTCAAACTTGATACTTGGACTTGGTGGCGATGACATTATCCATGCAGGTCCTGCAGGAGATTGTATAATCGCAGGCAGCGGTAACAATGTAATCTTTGGAGGTAGTGGAAATGATATGATAATTGCAGGAAATGGAGACAATATCATCAGAGGAAGTACAGGAAATGAGTTGATCTATGTAGGCACTGGAAGCAACATAATTCAGGGCGGATCTGGCCACAACACTTGCTACTTGGGCAACCCAAGCGCAGATACTGTAGTCAACTGTCAGGCTCAAAAACAATAAGATTTCTGATATTTTTTACCAGATTATTTTCAGAGTAAAACCTCTTCAACCGTATTTCATTTTCTAAATCTAATCCTATGAAATGCAATTAATAATGTAATACTAACAAGTAAAACTGGTATTACAAATGGAAATTCTGGAACAGTTACATTTGGACTGGTAATGGTTTGATTCTGTTCCTTCATGTCAAGATAAAAATCGAATCGAGGAGCAGCAACTTGGTCGGCGAAGATATTGTTGTCCTTATCTATGGTATCCATCGTGATTTTCAGATGATACATCAATTTCGTATCATTGAAAGCAGGGGCATATACAACTACTGGATTATCATCATGTGGTATCCACGCATTTAAAATCGGTTCATGGTCTCCAATCACAGTTCCATTGAACTGTGAGTCTATGGAGTTTATCTGTAATGTAAGTATTCCAGTAGGAGCATTAAAAGTATCGTGCAGCTCAGAGTAGTTATTCTCAGTTATGTTAAGAAAAAATGAAACATGTTGAACAGTCTGGTTGGTGTTTGCATCCAAGAACCTCAGCCAAAGGTAATGGATGTTGCTTGGCATAGTTGAATTTGAATAGAGTTTCAATACAACCTCGAGTGTTCTGTTCCCTACCGAAGCAGAAGGTATTGGCGGAGATCCAGGACAAAATGATCCTCCCATACATTCTTGTCTTGAGATTTGTTTTTCCTGCATATTTAACTGACTTGATACTGAAACTATAAACAAAGTTGCAGTACCAACTATTAGAATGATTGTGAACAAATGGGTTTTCAAAATACATCATAATTCATTCTTCAAACTTTAAAAAAGTGATGTAAATTTCCACAGTAATTCATCATATAGATTATAATGACAATCTGTTTTTTTGAAGGTGAATGTCAAACTCTAAGAAATTGTTTTCTAGGTCAAAAAAGGTAATTCCTTCTGGAATCAATAGTCCGGTCAGATATTATGCTCCTTATCCATTCTTTGTAACAAAGGCTCAGGGAAGCTCGCTCTGGGATGTTGATGGAAATCGTTATCTTGATTTCTGCAACGGATATGGCGCATTGTTGCTGGGTCATAGAAGAAAAGAAATTATCTCCGGTGTCTTGTCGCAGCTAAAAAAAGGAACTCTATACTGTGCTCCGACCGATCTTGAAGTAGAGTTATCTGAATTGATATCACGCAATTTACCTTCCATGAATAAAGTGAGACTTGTAAATACTGGAAGCGAGGCAACCATGACTGCCATAAGATTGGCAAGAGGCTTTACAAAAAAGAAAAAGATAATCAAGTTTGAAGGATGCTATCATGGCGCGCATGATTATGTCTTGGTAAAGGCAGGTTCAGGTGCTGCTCACAATGGTATTTCAGTGTCAGATGGTGGACTAGATGAGGTCTCAAAAAACACATTGGTTGTACAATACAACAACTCTGAAGACCTTGCATCCGTGATGGAAAAAGAAAAAGATGTTGCTGCTGTAATAATAGAGCCAGTTCTTGCAAACATGGGACTGGTATTGCCAGAGAAAAATTTTCTGCGCAGCACAAGAAAAATTACGTCAGAGCACGACAGTCTTTTGATATTTGACGAAGTGGTAACAGGATTTAGAATATCTCCAGGTGGGGCTCAACAATATTACTCGATAAAGCCTGATATCACAACTCTTGGCAAGGCACTTGGAAACGGATTTGTAATTGCAGCAGTTGGAGGAAAGAGCGATGTGATGGGCATGCTGTCTCCCGAAGGCAAAGTCTATCAGGCAAGCACATATGCAGGAAATCCAATCTCCGTTTCTGCAGCTATCGCCTCTGTGAAAACCATGAACAAGAACAAGAATGTTATCTATCCGGGGCTTGAAAAGGCATGCAAGGCCTTGGTGTCAACATTAGGAGACATTGCGTCCGACATGAGAATACCTCACCAAATCAATTCTGTCAGTTCAATGTTTCAAATGTTTTTCACAAACAAGACAGTTACTGATTATGCTAGTGCCAAGGCAGCTGATGCAGTAAAATTCAAAAAATTATTTCAAGGCTTGTTAAAAAATAATGTCTTTATTGCGCCGTCGCAATTTGAGACTGTATTTCTTTCGACCGCTCATACAAACGAAGATCTCAAAAAGACAGTTGCCGCATATGAAAAAGCGTTGAAGATGATTAAAAGATGAAGTATCTTGTAGGCGCCAGAGGCAGCCAACTATCTCTTGCACAAACCAACTGGGTCATATCAGAACTCAAGAAGAAAACTCAGGCAGAATTTGAGATAATTCCAATAACCACAAAAGGGGATACTGATGCAAGGCCGCTTTTTACTATAAACCAAAAAGGAATTTTTGAAAAAGAGATAGACAAGGCAGTAGCAGAAAAAAAAATAGATTTTGCCGTACATAGCCTAAAAGATGTACCAGCAGAGCTCCCAGACGATCTTGTCCTTGCATGCATACCAAAAAGAGAGCCAGCTAATGATATCTTTATTTCAAGAGACGGAACCACACTTGATGCAATAAAAAAAGGCGCAGTTATTGGAACAAGCAGCCTGCGCAGGGCAGTTCAAATATCAAGGCAGAGGCCTGACTTGGTAGTAAAACCAATTCGAGGAAACATTGAAACAAGAATTAAAAAAATTAACGAAGGAAAATTTGACGGCATTGTGTTGGCACAAGCAGGAATACAGAGGCTAGGCCTTGACATAAAATTTGAGAAACTCTCTGTAAAGGCATTTACACCATCACCAGGACAAGGAGCACTGGCAATAGTGGCAAGAAAAGATAATGGACCAGTACTGGAATTGCTGAAAAAAATCGAAGATCATATATCTAGAAATGCAATTGAGGCAGAGAGGTCGTTATCCATGTTTGTAGACTCGGGATGCAGGTTCCCAGTAGGTGCACTTGCCAACCAAGACGGAGACAAGTTGACGCTTGATGTTACTGTTTATTCAGTTGACGGCAACAAGTTCATAGCAGTTACGCGCGATTCTCATCCAAGTCATGCAAAAGAGCTTGGAAAGCAGGTTGCGGCTGAACTTGCAGCAAAAGGAATAGAAGAGCTGGCAAAGAACTGGAGAGAAAAGGTGGAAGAATGGAACAAAAAATGAAAGGCAAGGTGTTTATTGTGGGTGCAGGCCCTGGCGATCCAAAACTTATCACACTCAAGGCAGTTGAGGCTATAAAATCGGCAGATGTAGTGTTATACGATAGACTAGTAAGCAAGAAAATAATTTC
>DATFDB010000009.1:0-2395 GCA_035252445.1 Nitrosotalea sp.
AGCGAATCTGCTGTAAAATATGAAATTCAAGGAGTCTATGGCGTGTATGACATTATAGTCAAGATTACTGCAGATTCAATGGATCGTCTAAGAAGCATCATTACCAATAAAATTAGAAAGATAGACAAAGTCTACTCTACACTAACAATGATGGTAATAGAAGAACAGGAAAAATAGCTATTTTCCAAGTGCGTCAACTACCCGTAAAATTTCTGATTCTGTGTTAAAAAAGTGCGGTGATGCCCTGATTATCTTCTTGGAAAAGATTTCCCGCACAGCAAGTATCATGTTTGCCTCTTCAAGCTTCTTAACCACCGACTCGGGTTTCTTGTCTTTGATGGTAAAAGATACTATGCTTGTTCTTTTCTTATCATCCTGCGGCCCAAGAAGAGTGATGCCAGGTATTTTCGATAGTTCCTCACGCATCAAGTTTGCAAGTTTGATGTTTTGATTTCTTATTTTCTCAATTCCTATTTTGAGTAGATAATTGACAGAGGCCTCAAGTCCTGCTACCCCGACCCAGTTGCGAAATCCTGCTTGAAACCTATATGGCATTTCCTTATAGGCCAGCTTGTTGTCATGAAAAATCGCAGACTCTCCGCCAACCTGCAAAGGCTCTATCATCTCGCTTGATTCCTTTTTGCAGAAAAATATTCCCATTCCCATCGGACCGCATAACCATTTGGATCCATTAAAAGACATGAAATCACATCTAATCTTGTTTACGTCTACACCGTTGATACATCCAACTGTTTGTGCTGCATCGATAAAGTAAGGTATGTTCTTTTGTGAAAGATACTCGCCTATCTCCTCAACTGGAAGTATGGCTCCAGTGTTAAACAAGGCATGGCTTAGTACAACAAGCTGGGTATTGTCATCTACTGCTTTTTTTAACAAGTCAAACTCAAAATATCCAGTCTCATCAATTGGCATGTCTCTTATCTCTACTTTCTTGCCAGTTCTAACCCAGGCATAGTGATTTGCAGGATGTTCATGGTTTGAGCCGCGTGTAATTACATTAGATCTTGGCTTGAAATTCATTCCATTTGCTACAATGTTTATTCCATCAGTTACGCTTTGTGTGAGAACAACTTCTTCATGTCTGCATTTGATCAATTGCGAAATTGCTTTGCGCAGATTGTTAAGGCGTTCTTTTACATAATTATCTGATAACTCTGAATCAGGTCCATACTCATTATACTTTGAAAGAAAACCATTCATTGCATTAATGCTTGTTTTTGGCATCCTAGATGTGGATGCATTATTTAGGTAGATTCTGTCTTTATAGGGAAATTCTTGCGAAAAATCAAAATCCAAGTTCATTATTATATTACAATCTAGTATCTATTGTATTGTTTAAAAATCATGATAATGAATCCCAAGACTTGGCTTCAAAACTAAAAGACATTATTTCACAAAAACAGATCAACTTTATTTTATATTCAGATCCTTTCCTAAAAGCAGGCTTCATATCAAAACTTGTTAACGAAACAGAAACCAATGTTTTGTACATTGATCTTGACTTGCTGTACAGTGGATATGTTACATCTGGCGTGCTTGGATTGCAAAAGAGCATTACATTGTACCAACCCTCTGAGAATACAATTGATGCCATATTGACAGAGATACTAACCAAAGCAAGCATCTCCAAGGTACTAATCATAATAGACTCAATCAACGGTCTCTACAACCTATTAAATCACAAAAAACAGGTTGGAAAGACAGTGGCCTCAATAATCATGTTGCTTACAAGCATTATTCGCCAGACAAACTCGTCCATCGTTATAGCAAGCATGGCAAGGTACAAAAAAGAAGAGGGCTGGGTTTTGTCCCCCACTGGAAAGCGCCTCATTGAAACAAAAAACAACAAAAAGATTTTGCTTGAACATGGAAAAGAAGGAATTATTGTAAATTCATTGGATGGTTCCAATAAAATTCTGCTACAAGCTAGTTCTATCCCGCTTTAATCCAGTCTCTTAATTATGTGATATCCAAACTGTGTCTTTACAACATCTGAGATCTGTCCCTTTTCAAGAGCAAATGCAGCTTTTTCAAATTCTTTTACCATTACCCCTCTTCCAAAAAGTCCCAAGTCTCCACCTCTCTTTTTTGAAACATCGATTGAATATTGCTGAGCAAGCTTTGAGAAACTCTCGCCACCTGACAGCTTTGCCTTGATCTCAAGGGCCACACTTTGTTTTTCTACCAGTATGTGTGCACAATGAATCTTGGTTACCATGTGATCACAAATCGATAACAAATTATAAAAAATTTAGGGATGAAAATTGAATGCTGATTCTAACTTTTTAGAATGAGAAAGTTTTTTCAAACGCTGTTATAAAATTCTCAAACGCCGTTATAACATCGATTTTTTCAGCAAGTTATATTAAGATCA
>DATFDB010000010.1:0-2753 GCA_035252445.1 Nitrosotalea sp.
GAGTTTTCTTTCCACATCTTAAGCCAGACTTGTTCTTGGCGGCTGGTCATATACTTCGCACTACCAAATTCCCCCTTAATATTCTGTTACCACAATATAGGAACAAGTTTCAAAACCCTATTATGAAATAACTTTGTTGCCGAAATTATGGAAAGGCTTGCACTTGCGGTATTAGTTGCGATATCAATAGCAGTTCTCGTACCCATTGGCATCTCGTATGGATCTTCCACCCAAGTCTCAATTGCTACAGGTAAGGCAGTTTACAGATACGGCGACAGCCTTTCTTTCTCAGTTACGGTATCAAATGTTACAGGAGATACCGCAGTTTTAGAGATAGTAGACCAGTCAAACCATTCATCGTCCCCAATAGACATGGAAATCACAAAGCCGATCTCAAACATTACAGCGCCTGTCCCATTTTACAAAACTACATTTCCTCCTGGTACTTATTTTGTCAAGATCCAATATGCGGGAGCTAGTGCAGTAGCAAGCTTTCAACTTGTAGATACAGAAAACATCGCAATACCGCCACAGTTCAAAGTGGTAGCAGGTTCCTGGGCCCAGAACCAAACAGCTACTAGATTATTTGGAGAACACATTGCAGAGCTTGTCAGTTCAGGTGTTATCAAGATAGACAACTATCAAAAACAAAACACAACGACAATTCCAGCATGGTTTAAAAATGATGCACTCTGGTGGTCAAACGGTTCAGTCTCAGATAATGATTTTGGACGCGCAATAAAATATCTTATTGAATCCGATATAATCAAAATCTAGTCTATAATTTTTTGGCAATCCTAGCAGGTCTTCTTCTTGCAACACTTGCTATTACGATTATTACTACTAGTGCGATAGCGCTTATCACAGCCAAGTCAATTTGGCTCAGACTAATTGTTACGTTTTGAAGATATGGTATCTTGAAAACAATGTTTTGTGGCAAATTTAGTTGCGAGGTTGAATTTTCCTCAAGAGGTGTAGTTTGTGTAGTTTGTGGAGTTGGCTTTGGCATAGGTACAGGCTGTGTTGTAGGCGATGGTGTTTGCGGTACACTTGATGGTGGTGTTTGAGTAGGTGTAGTTTGTGTTTGGGTATTTGTAGAGGACGGATTTTGAGCACTGCCACCGTTTGGCCCCGAGATTGCTACAAATGTTCCAATTATCTCAATTTGCTGATTGCCTGGAGCAAGTTGAATTGATATTGTCCTTGTAGTGGAAGTCGGATTTTTTTCTTCAACATTTCCAAGTGTTCCATCAATTACTGTAATGAATGGAATGTCATTATTTCCTTGCTTTGAGTCTAGCAGGTCACGTGGTATTGTAAGCTCAAGCAGTGCGTTTGGGCTTGACACTTGAACCGATACAGTGAGTTCCTCGTATGTGGGATTTGTTTCAATATTCTGTATTTTCACTCCATTTGCATTGTAATTTACTTGATACGTCTTTCCGGCTACAACTGACATGACACCAGTGTCAGCAAGTGCTGGCGATACAGTAAACGCTACCAGAAATAACAACAAAGCTCCAAGTACTAGGCGTCCCACGGCTAGATTACGCCACGAAGTATCATTATTATCTTTTCTGCTATAACATTTGCAGCTAAAGCCTGAGCTTCTCTTGTCTGCGCACCTATGTGAGGAGTGCATATGACATTTGGCAGTGTTGCAAGCTTGTTTCCCGTAGCAGGCTCTTTCTCAAATACATCCAGAGCGGCTCCTGCAATTTTTCCTTCCTGAAGCGCGTTGTAAAGCGCCTCCTCATCAATCACTTCTCCTCTTGATGTATTAATGATGTAGGCAGTTTTTTTCATCTTCGATAATCTTTGTGCGTTTACAAGATGGTTTGTCTCTGGCGTAAACGGCACATGAAATGAAACATAGTCTGCACTTGACAAGAGCGTGTCAAGATCTGTTTTGACCAGTCCCACTTCCCTTGAGAAATCATCAGGTATAGGAAATACATCAAAGCCTATGATATTCATGTTAAGTGACTTGGCATGTCGAGCAAGTTTTTTTCCAATGTTTCCCATTCCAACTATTCCAAGATACTTGCCTGAAAGCTCGCTTCCCATCAATTCTTTTTTTAGCCATTTGCCATTTCGAATCTCGCGGTCTGCTCGCGGTATCTCTCTTGCAAGCGAGAGCATCAACCCCAAGACAAGTTCAGCTACTGCATTCATGGCACCCTCTACTGCATTGATTACCCGTATGCCTTTTGCTTTTGCCGCATCTACGTCAATATTGTCAAGGCCTACTCCCACTCTTGCAATTATCTTACATGTTGTTGCCTTTTCTATCAATTCTTTTGTTAGTTTGGTCCTGCTTCGTACAATTACAATTTCATAGTTGCCAATTTTTTCCTTGATTTGTTCAGGAGTAATCTCGGGTTCGTACGTAATTTTGAGTCCATTTTTTTGCAATATTTCATTTAAAATTTTGTCAACTTGATCACAGATGAGAACTGTTTGATTCATACTCATGCAAGAAGACCAATATTTACAGAATATAATCATTGTGTGAAATTAATAATAAAAAAGGAAAAAGTGGATAATTTGGACTATTGTCCAGACATGCCGGACATACCAGTCATGTTTCCTAGTTGGGCAGCACGATCGTTAGTACATTCACAGTGGACAAATGTCTGCTGTGGCATGCTAGTACCAGGTAGGCTTGAAGCTGGAGCTACCGCATCCGATGGATTTGGAGCTGGGCTTGCTTGAGCTAGCTGGACTGCTGCTGCACCAGAAAATATTGCAGC
>DATFDB010000011.1:0-3408 GCA_035252445.1 Nitrosotalea sp.
GATTTCATAAATTCTTCGCCGGCTTTTACCATTTCTTGATGGGACAAGTCTTTTTTATGTGTAGATATGGTCCATTTGTGTCCGAACGGATCTTCAATAGAGCCGCATCTGTCTCCCCAAAATGCATCCATTACTGGCATAATTACCTTGCCTCCTGCTGAAACAGCTTTGTTGAACACATCGTCAGAATTCTCGACATAAAGAAAGATCCCGCTGGTTGCATTTCCTACTGATTGAGGTGACAAGCACTTCATGTGAGGAAATTCGTCCATTAGCATAATTCGTGAGTCTCCAATCTTTATCTCAGCATGCATGATTGATTTTCCATCAGGTCCTGGAAATCTCATTATCTCTTGTGCTCCAAATGCTTTTTTGTAAAACTCAATTGCATCTGCAGCTCCACGAACAGTAATGCTTATTGTTAAAGAATGATATCCATCCGGTATGGGCTTTGTCAAGTATTGTCTTGTATGATACGGAAGATTTTAACTGTTTTGCCAGATAATTACTAAGACTACATAAATTTATAGAAATTATATTTGATATGATTGCATAAAACTATTCGTGATTCATACACACGAATATCTTCCATACTTTCCTTCAAGACATGGTCAATGACCTCTGGTACTGCTATCAAAGAGAGGATCTTTCTGGCTTTTTTGAGACAGAATTTTCTTGTTACTTAAAACCCTATGAAGCAGAAATTGAAAAACTGTCAATGTTATTAGACTATGAATCCAAGTCAAAAAATAATGTCTCTATGGTTATCTATGAAATGATAAACATAGAGTAGCGATAATATTGTTTAGCCGATAAAGTTGGGCTATGGTCTGCAATCGCTCAGGAGTAATCTCTGACACTTGTTCACTGAAGATGAGACAACCAACTTTAAAGGTTCAATCCAAATTATTACAGCAGCAAATCAACTAAAATCTGACTCAAATAAAGTCACAAATCCCCAAAAAATACTAATGTGGTCAGACTCAACCCAAAACATGTTTAACAGATGCGGTGCAAGTGGTATTACATGACTGATCTTTATCGAATGTTGCCTGAAGAAATAGATGATCTTGTAAAGATTTTAGATGAGCCACGTTATCGCGCAGATCAGCTACTTCAAGCACTGTACCATGAGTTTCCGAAAGATGTATCTTCCATAAAACAACTACCAACAGAGATGCGTACAAAACTAGCTTCTGCAGGATATACTGTTAGTTCTGCAAATGAGGTAAATCGTGTAGTAAGTGAGGATGGGGAGACAACAAAACTTCTGCTCAAGCTTGATGATGGAACTCTTATTGAGACAGTGCTTATGCAGTACCACAAAAATGACAAACAGCATCCAAGATCAACTGTCTGCGTCTCAACACAAGTTGGTTGTGCAATGGGTTGCAAGTTTTGCGCTACAGGGCAGATGGGATTTGAGCGAAATCTCAAGACAGAAGAGATTGTCACACAAGTATTGCATTTTGCTTCTATGTTACACAAGCGGGACGAGCATATCACAAACCTTGTTTTCATGGGAATGGGCGAGCCTCTTGCAAATTATGCCGAAACAATTCGTTCTATCAAACTGCTGACACATGCAAGAGCATTTGGATTGGGGCAGAGGCACATTACAATTTCCACTGTCGGTGTAATGCAAGGAATAGACCGATTAGCAGAGGAAGACTTGCAGATTGGACTTGCGATATCACTTCATGCTCCAAATGACGACCTGAGGAGAAAACTTGTGCCAACTGCAGGGCCACATTCAGTTGTAGACTTGATCTCTGCTACACGAAGCTATTTCAAAAAGACAGGCAGACGTGTCTCACTAGAGTATGCATTGTTAGACGGTATCAACGATTCTAAAGAAATTGCAGAAGAACTTGCCATATTATTGAAAGGAAATGGAGCTCATGTAAACCTGATTCCAGTAAATCCTACCGCCGGAGGTTTTCAACGTCCTAGGTGGAAGCGCATAACAGAATTTGAGCGAGTATTGAAAGATTCAGGTGTAAACTGTACTGTTAGAGTAGAAAAGGGCTCAGAGATCTCGGCTGCATGCGGGCAACTGAGAACAGATATGATAAAGAACCCCAATCTAGGCAACACATGAACATCACTGGAGATTTATTTCTCCTCTGTATCAGGTTAGGGATGCACAAAGACAAGGGCGTCTGCAAAGGTATCTGTAAACAATATAAGGCTAGAAAACCACGAGACGGAACCAGCCGTTACCTTTCAGATCAAGTAAGATGCCAGATTTGTGGAATTTTTATGGGAAGAGATGGATGCCACGACCGAGACGATAAACCTGCGACAGCTGATTCTATAGGCATATACTGTAACTGTTGCAACTGTATGGTACGTTCAAAACCACGTAACAAGCCAGGTATGAAAAACGCACAAAGCTATTCTCTGGAATAGGAACAATCCATTTTAATTGATCTGGAGATTTATCAAATGTAACTATGGATGAAAAACCAACGGCACACAACACGACTGAAAAATACGTAGGAATCCTCGAGCAAAAGATCCAGTATGTAAAGCGTGAGTATAGGGCAAAAAAGGAGTACACAAAAGAAGATTGTGACTCGATAAATTTTTGCGGCAAGTGTGGTTCTAAGGTGTCAAGAGTTTACAGCTTTTGCCCACAGTGCGGAACATTCCACGATGAGTTTAATTTTCGAGATACGTCGAAAAAGAAAAATTAACACAAAAAAATGCACGTGAAATTAAAAGCCTAACGCTTGATTGCAGTCCACACTCCAACGCCAGCCAATGCTGCCGCTACTGCTATTCCAGCAGACCACCCGTACATTTGAAGCGGACCGTGAGGATTGTCAGAGTCAGTATACGTTACTTGTGCAAAAGCATTTGGAAGTATTGCTGAAATAGCGACTAACGCCAAAATTCCAAGCAAAACACCGACCTGCTTGGATCCTTTCAGGTTTTCCATGCATAAATCTGATGTTTGATCACATAAAAAACTGGGTTAACATTATTCAGTAATGTTTTTTAATAAAATGAGTAGAGCGACTAGTCTCTAGTCGATCTCTATTTTTGGTTCTTCATCTGCAGCCAATTCCTCAACTTCTTCTGTCACGGTCTCAGTACTCGATGCAGATTCTAGTTCCTTGTCTGACTCTGAATCCATGTATGACAAAGCAACACACCATGGCTTAGTGTCTTATTCCTATAGAATATGGTGCATACAACTCAATATAAAATCAGAGCGTTTTTAATGAAATTCAATAATGCATCCATTCTTATAGCTGTCAGATACACAGTAAAGCAACAAAGGGAGGTGCAATGAATGGGTTACAACGAAGGCGGTTATGGTCAATCTAGAGGCTACGGCGGAGGACGCAGATTTGGCGGTAATAGACAGTTTGATGATAGACCAAAACCAGTAGAAACTGG
>DATFDB010000012.1:0-3536 GCA_035252445.1 Nitrosotalea sp.
TCAAATGATAAGCTTCGAAGAAATTAAATTCCCACGAGACCCGCTAAGGCTAGTGGGATTAAAAGAAGTACTGGAAATATCAAAACCACGTATAGTAGTTTTACTTGTGATTACTGCAATAACATCAATGTATGCTGCAAGCAAATTGATAGGACCGCAACTTAACTACCTAAGTCTTTTACACATAATTATTGCAGGATCGCTTTCTTCTGCAGGCTCTAGTGCTCTCAATCACTATTATGATCGAGACATTGATCCATTGATGAAAAGAACAAGCAAGAGACCAATCCCTTCAGGAAGAATGTCTGCTAGAAATGTTTTGATATATGGTCTGGCTGTAAGTGCGATCTCTGTAATTTATGCATGGTTTACTCTGAACCCTCTCTCGACATTTTTCATTGCACTTGGAATATTCTTCTATGTGATAATCTACACTGCGTGGCTCAAGCGTACAAATTCATCAAACATTGTAATTGGTGGATTTGCTGGAAGTTGTGCTGCTATGGCAGGTTGGTCAGCAGCGACAGGCTCTATGGATTTACTAGGCGCACTTGTAGGCATTCTTGTCTTTGCATGGACTCCGTCCCACTTTTGGTGTCTTGCAATGAAGATACGTGATGATTATGCAGAAGCTCATGTACCCATGTTGCCAGTTTTAATTGGCATGCAAAAAACATCAAAGTACATCCTTGTCAATACTGCAATACTACTTCCTTATTCCTTAGCGCTTGTAGCATTTGGATTGGGCTATGTCTACCTCGCTATTGCCGCAGTCTCAGGAGGCTTGATGTTGTTATATCATTACAAATTGACAAAAACTCCAACTTCCGACTTTGCTTGGAAAGCTTACAAGGTTACTGCGCCATACCTCACAATAATATTTGTTGGAATTGCACTTGATGCAGCATTCCACTTTCCAGTAGTGATAAAATAATCTATTCTTCTGGCTCTTCTTCTTGTCCGACGCCTGGAAATCCAGCTTCGTATTCTTTTTCTAGAGTCTCTCTGTTTTGTTTTTCTATCTCGTCTTCTTCAGCCTCTTTTACTGCAATCTCTACTCTCCTTTCATCTTTTGTTAGCCATGTTACCTTGATGAGGCCATAAATCTCCAAGTTGAGCAGTGTTTTGTTGAACTCATCTTCAGGTATTGCAATGCCTGATTTTATCAATGCCTTTGTAAGCTCCGAATCTGTCATGGAACCTGCATTTTTTATTATCTCATACACTGAATTTCTAAGCGGCATTGTTGTCATATCTAACCGTAAAATGCCTTGTCTATTGGCTTTGGTAATGCGTATGAAATGTTATCTTTGATGGATGAATACCAATCCTCTACACCTTTGGTAATAGACGGTTTGATGACCTTTAATGCTGCAGCAAAGTCTATGTTATTTATTTTAGGTGTGTTGTTTCTCATTGCTTGAACTGCTGCCTCTCTACATACCGCCACAAGGTCCGCCCCAGTATATCCCTTTGTTGCAAGTGCAATCTCTTTCAAGTCAACATCTCCAGCTAGTGGCATCGGCCGCGTGAGTGCTTTGATTATCTCAAATCTTCCTTTTTCTTCAGGTGCAGGAATGAAAAGTATCAAATCTAAACGACCTGGTCTTAGTAGTGATGGGTCTATCAAGTCAGGCCTATTGGAGATCCCAACAACAATAACTCTTGCAGCTCCTCCATCTTCCATCTCTGTAAGTAATTGACTGAGTAATCTCTCTCCAACTCCACCCTCTTCAAGTGATTTTGATCTTGCCAAAGAGTCAAGCTCATCAAAAATTATGATACATGGTGACGATGTCTTTGCTTTTCTGAAAATCTCTCTTATTGCTTTTTCAGATTCTCCTACCCATTTGGATAGAATCTCTGCTCCTCTTACTAGTATCATGTTGCCGCCGCTCTCTGTTGCAAGTGCTCTTGCAAGTAGGGTCTTTCCACACCCTGGTGGTCCGTAAAGTAATGCTCCCTTTGGAGGTTTGATTCCCATCTTTTGAAACTTGGCAGGCTCTTTTATCGCAGTAATCAAGTTGTCATTTAGTGTTCTCTTTGCGTCGTCTAAACCGCCAACATCTTTCCACCACACCTTTGGACTCTCAACGTAAAACTCCCTCATGGCGGTGGGTACAATCTCATGCATTGCATCGTAAAAGTCATGGAGGCTTATGGCCATTTTTTGCAAAACTTCAGAAGATATTTTCTCAGTCTCCATATCAATTTCAGGCAAAAACGTTCTAAGAGCTTTCATTGCAGCTTCTCTACAAAGTGATTTAATGTCTGCACCTGTATATCCGTGAAGTTCTGCGGCTAAAGTTTTTAGATCCACATCCTCTGCAAGAGGCATGCCTCTTGTGTGAATCTGAAGAATCTCTAATCTGCCATCTGCATTTGGCACTGAAATCTCAATCTCTCTGTCAAACCTGCCTGGTCTTCTTAATGCAGGGTCTACACTTTCAGGTCTATTTGTTGCTCCTAACACTATTACATTTCCTCTATCTGTTAACCCGTCCATCAATGCTAACAACTGAGCTACTACTCTTTTCTCAACGTCTCCGTACGCTTCTTCTCTTTTTGGAGCAATTGCATCTATTTCATCAATGAATATTACACTTGGGGCATTGTCTTTTGCTTCCTTGAAAATGTCTCTCAGTCTTGCCTCTGTCTCTCCGTAATACTTGTTCATTATCTCAGGACCATTTATGGAATAAAAGTTTGCTTCAGACTCACTTGCAAGTACTTTGGCAATCAATGTTTTACCGCATCCTGGTGGACCATACAAGAGAATTCCACTATGTGGTTCTATGTTTAGCCTAGTGAAAACTTCTGGATGTTTTAGAGGAAGCTCTACAATCTCACGCATTCTGTTTATCTGTGCCTTGAGACCTCCTATCTCTTCGTATGTTACTCGAATTTTTTTATCGACTGATGTTTCAGTTAAAATTGTAAGTGAAGTGCTACGTTCTATCTTGGCAACGCCCTTTGGTGAAATCTTGTGAATTTTAAAGTCCATGGAGTTTCCTAATATCATTACTGATATCTCATCGCCCTCTGAAAGTGGTAAGCCTTTGAGTCTATTTTTGACAAAATCTGTAAATTCTTTGTCAACTGTAACATTTCCATTTACTGGCATAAGAACAACAGTCTTTGCAGGTTTTGCAACAACTTTTCTTACTGTAACTAGATCATTTATCCCGATACCGACATTTTTCCTTGTTTGGCCGTCTATTCGTATCATGTCAGGTGCTTTGTTGTCGTCATCAGCTGGCCATACTATTGCACAGCTGGACTTTTTTCCTATGATTTCTATCATGTCCCCAGGTTCAGCTTTTAAAAATTCCATCGCTTCAGGCTCAATTCTAGCTCGTCTTTTGCCCACGTCTCTTTGCTTAGCTTCCCCAACGCGCATTTGGAGTAACTCGTCTTTTTTTACCAAAAAGATGTCACCATTATTTTGCGTCTACTGATGCTCGACTTACTCCAAGCACTTCGAATTCTCCGACGCCTTCGACATTGCGGACACTGTTTTCAAGTGAATCCATTTG
>DATFDB010000013.1:0-10933 GCA_035252445.1 Nitrosotalea sp.
TATGATTCAGGGAGGCGACCCCAATACCAAAAAGCCAGACAAGAGCAAATGGGGCATTGGAGGACCTGGATATTCCATAAAAGCAGAGTTTAATTCAAAATCACACCGAAGAGGCATAGTCTCCATGGCTAGGGCAACAGACCCAGATAGCGCAGGTTCACAGTTTTTCATAGTAACCACAGATAGCACATTTCTTGATAGGCAGTATACAGTATTTGGTGAAGTAAAAGAGGGAATGGATGTTGCCGATAAGATAGTAAACCTTCCAAGAGACAGAAATGACTGCCCTAACCAAGAAGCAAAGATTTTACGGGTAACCGTCTCGGAGTAAATGTACATGTTGAAACTTTTAGCTCTTGTAATAGCCGTAACAGTTTTCTCAACAACAGCGGCCTTTGGCCAGGCATCTATGGGAGGACCACCAAATGAGGATATCAAAATTTCCATCGATGGTAATGGAACAGCTCATGTATTACATGTAGTAGTAGGAAATGCAACTAGTGCAATACATGTTGAAACAGTTTCAGGCACTATAGCTAATTTTACAGTTAGCGATCAAGCAGGAAGTCCTGTAACATATTCCACAATCAGCCAAAACCCAATGACTATTTTATTACTTCCAACTCAAAGAAATGCAACGTTAGTCAAGTATGACATCCCAAATGCAGTGTCAAATAACAACGGCACTTGGCAATGGAATTACCGTGAGCCAAGTGATGTTGCCTTTACTGACTTTTATTTTCCTAAAGGAGTCGATATGATTTGGTCGCATGACAGGCCAGTATATCTCGGAGGAAAAGGACTCAGACAAGTTGGAAATGGCGTGGACCTTGCATATATTGTCAACGAGCCTGAAACAATTCAAACTGTACAGTGGCAAAATCAGACATTCAATGTTGGAATAAGGACTCTAGCAAATGCAGGATCTCCGGTTTTCAATCAATCAACAAAGGCATATGCTTTTGATGTTGACAAGGCAAATTCTTATGTTACAGTAATAATGCCAAAGGCACTTTTGTGGGGTCCATACCAATCAACAATAAATACAAAATTGATACTTACTAATTCATTTAATGATAATGGTACCTATGTTTGGATAGGAATGAAGCCTAATGAGACTGGCAGTTTACAGATTACTGGTACTACTGCAGTCCCAGAGTTTCCAATGTTTGTCCCATTGGTAATTGCAATTTCTGCAGTTATTGCTCTGAGATTCTCAAACAAGCTAAGTTTCCACTAGATTATTAATAGTGAAAATTCAGAAAATTCCATGCAGTGCGGATGTCATTGTATAAAGTGTGGAAGTACAGAGTTACAGTCTAATCGCATAGGCGAGGTAGAAAAAGACGGCTATTTTGATATGCATCACACATGCCTAAAGTGTAATGCTCATTTTGACCACCTAGAAGGGGATGTATTTGATTCCTGTACTACTTGCGGCTATAAGATCAGTTAAGTTCCACTATCTTTGCAATAGAATAGTAGCTGCGTTTCTCTCTCAAGTCCTTTTGAAGCTCTTTACTAAAGGACATCTCTGTTAGGACTTTGGATACATCCAATGGAACGGCTGTCCATCCATATTCATGCAGCTGTGATACCACTTCTGAGACTGTTCGTGGCTGATCAAAAAACGCATCGTCTGCCAGCGTCCTAATCTTGTTCTTAATCTGCTTCTTGTCAAGAAAGGCAGGCTTTACAAATTCTGGCTCGTGAATTTCTGCATCGTCAAGCATGTTCAGCACATCATTTCCTTGAGGAGAAGGCTGGCTGTATGAATAGTCATATTGAAGTGTGCCTGGATTTTGATCTTTTACGTATACTGACAGGTGGGTTATTATCTCATCTGCACTCTGGTTGTCTATATAGAAGTCCTTTGACTCGATCTCTATCTCATTTTGTCCATACTTGATTCGGATTTTGGCCATTTTCAACATTCAATCTTTCCATTTTGATTTATTCTGTTAGCTCTAAGTAGCTTCAAAAACAGATCAAAAAGTTTACACAACTTATTTGGATTTTTTTTTCTACTTGTGCTAAAAAGGAATTTTATCATCCAAGTTATGGAAAAACGAACTAAAATTGTAGTTATAAGCATCATAGTTGCCGCCGTAGGCATATTTGGTTATATTCAATACCTATCAGTTTCCGATCTTCATGTTTCTATTGTCCAAAGCACAGTGGTGCAGAAAACTGACCAAGGGACACTATACAACTTGCAACTCCAGTTCAAT
This sequence comes from Nitrosotalea sp., assembly GCA_035252445.1. GTDB lineage: Archaea > Thermoproteota > Nitrososphaeria > Nitrososphaerales > Nitrosopumilaceae > Nitrosotalea. Next base: position 2,232 of record DATFDB010000013.1, read on the forward strand.
AATCCTTCACTGCTGATACTAAATGTTGGAAAAACTAACTTTATGGTATCAGCAAATGGAGAGAATCTTGGTACCGGAGTATTACCGCCGTCAGTAATTCCTGCCATGGGAAAATCAATCTCTCAGACTCCGTTTCTTGCGGACAATTCAGTATTGAACAAGTACAACAAGAATGATAATGTTCCAAGCCTCAAATTGACAGGAACAAGCCAGTATAACATTCTCTTTACAACTGTAAGCGTCCCATTTACGTACTACCCGACTCAAGACGAAGCTAGAGCATTTATAGACGGCGCATAAAATCAGCAAATAATGCTGACTGTTTTTGGATCTGTTGCCATAGACACTATCAGGACTCCCTCTAGAATTATTAAAAATGCACTGGGTGGCGCTGCTACATATGCAGCAATTTCCTCCAGCTTCTTTCAAAAGCCTGGTCTTATTGCAGTTGTTGGCAAAGACTTTCCTAAAAGATACCAAACCATACTTGACAGATTTGTAGACACCAAGGGTGTAGTGCATGCAAATGGCCAAACTTTTCGATATGATGGAAGTTATGACCAGACTCTGAGTTCAAGAACTACCAATAAAACCGAACTAAATGTCCTAAAGGATTTCAAGCCCATAGTTCCTGAAAAGTACAGAAAATCTGAATTTGTTTACCTTGCCAACAATGACCCAGCCCAAAACACAAAGATAATCAAGGAATTTGACAAGGTCAGGTTTTCTATGTGTGATACCATAGATTTTTGGATTTCAACAAAAAGAAGCGATGTCATAAAGATGATGGGAGTGGTAGATTCGGTTGTCATAAATGATGAAGAAGCTAGACTGCTTACAAAGACTCACAACTTGATCAAGGCTGCAAAAAAGATCATGGGCTGGGGAACAAGATTTGTAATCATAAAAAAGGGAGAGCATGGTTCCCTACTATTTTATGATGATGTCGTGTTTCCCTCACCAGCCTTTTCGCTTGAAAATATCGTGGATCCTACAGGAGCGGGGGATTCTTTTGCAGGCGGTATGATTGGATATTTAGCCAGTAAAAAGAGCACAAAGCTTTCAACAATTAAGGAAGCAGTCATTTACGGAAACGTAATGGGCTCATTTGCAGTTGAAAAATACGGACTGGCAGGACTTGTCAACTTGGATAGGTCACGTATACAGAACAGATTCAATTATTATAAAAAAATGGTTCATTTCTAACAAAGGTTATAGATATCAATGAAAAAATGATTCCATGGATGATAAACTGGATACAATTTTTGCATTACAAAAAAATTTAGAAAGGATGATGAATCTAGAACGATACCCAAAGGATACGCAAGGAAAAATTTCTTCATTGTGTACTGCAATAATTCACGAAGCAGTAGAATTACAGCGAACAACAAATTGGAAATGGTGGAAAAAACCAACAGAGTTTGACGAGGCTGCAGCAAGAGAAGAGCTTATTGACATATGGCATTTTGTGGTTCAGGCATCACTTGAGCTAAACATGACGCCAGATGACATACTAAAAGAATATCAAAAAAAGCACCAAATAAATAAACAAAGACAGATTGATGGTTACTGAATTTTGTCGATCTCTGATCTCAATTTTGAGATGTCCGTTTCTCCTATTTTATTTATGATTTTTACTTGATTTTGAAATTTTATTACTTCATTATTTGTCAATGATAAAACTGGATCTGGACTTGTAGAGCCAATAATATTTCCATCCTTATCTATTCCATTTTGATGCAAACAGAGCAACGAATGCCCTGGCTTGTGTCCTACTGTATCTTTGCCGCACAGCATGATAACAGAAATTTCTGGATTCGATATTACATGTCTTACAAGCATATCAATTCCTTTGTTCTCTGAAAGTAGTCTTCCAGCAACGTTTACTTTGGATATGAGTGAAGAGTTTACGACCTCATCAAGCAATTTCATGCTAGATAAGGTACATACTGCTACTGTGGATTTTGGATTTCCAAAGTAAATCCTATCTTCTATTGGAAGTAGAACTTTGCATAATTCTCCTGCTATTTCTTCCATCAGATTCATTTTCAAACCAACTGATGCATGGTTTTTGAAATATAGTGTAGGTTGTTTTCTGAAACAAGGGGATGTACAGGCAAGCTAAGAACAGTTGATGCTGCCCATTCAGTCATTGGTAATGCTGTTTTGCTATTGTAAAATGGAGTTTTGTGTGCAGGAATCGAGTAGTATGCAGTTGCTCCAATTCCTTTAGCGTTTAGTTGTTTTGCTAACTTGTCGCGATTCTTTGTAGAAATGGTGTAAAGATACCAATTCACTTTAACACCTGTCCTTTCAGTTGGCAGTATAATATTCAAGTCGCTCAAGAGCTCGGTTAAAAATTTGGCATTTTTTTCTCTTTTTTTAAGAAGCATAGGAAGTTTTTTCATTTGTATTTTAGCAAGAGCAGCTGATATTTCAGGAAGTCGTAGATTAAGTCCTAAGATTCTAGTATCATAACCATGAAGCATCCCATGATTTCTTATCTTGCGAAGTTTTTCCTGCAATCCTTTTTCGTTTGTAATAATTGCCCCGCCTTCTCCTGCTGTCACTACTTTTGCAGCATACATACTAAAGCAACCCAAGCGAGAAAATGTTCCCGATTGTTTATTCTTGTACTTTGTTCCCAGCGATTGTGCAGCATCTTCAATTACATCCAGATTATGCCTATTTGCTATTTCAGAGATTTCATTCATGTATGCAAAATTTCCGTATAAATGGACTGGTATTATCGCCTTTGATTTTTTTGTGATCTTTCTTTTCAAGTCTACTGGATCCATGGTGTAATTATTCGATTTTATATCAACAAATACTGGCTTTGCACCAACAGACGCTACTGCGTTTGCAGTTGCTACAAAGGTAAATGATGGAAGCAATACTTCATCGCCATGTTTTATATCAAGTGCATAAAGTGCTGCTTGTAACGCGGCAGTTCCTGAATTTACTGCTATTGCATATTTTGCTCCAGTATATGACGCAAGTAGTTTTTCAAACTCTTGAACTCTTTTGCCACCAGCGTTTGCAGCAGTAGTTAGTGATTTTTCTAGTAAAACAGATCGTATTTCATTGATTTCTTCCTTTCCTATCACTGGAGTGTTTATAGGAATTTTCAACTACAAATTAACAAATTTTATACTATAATTAAACTTCGTGAATGAAATTAAAACCAATTTTTATATTTCAGGTGGGAACAATCGTAGCTTAATGAAGGTTCACCTGCATGAGGATCAATCAGGGTATAGAATATTTCTATACATATTCTACATATGCGGATTCATAATGCTATCCATTACCTTCTTTGGATTTTATGAGATGTATCAGGAATGGCAAAAAAATGGAACCTATGTTATGGGTGAAGTATTAGAAAAGACCGAGTTTCCAACAGCCCATTTTGCCAAGTTAACCTCATGGTTATTCTTTTCCTCAATAATTGGTTGGTATTGCGTTACAAGAATCGGATGGAAGAGAACAGTGTCGGTTCCCTCATGGCAACTTTCGCTAGTACAGCTAATGTTGGCAAGTCTTGCAGCAATATGCCTATACGAAGTAATTTACAACTTTATTGTTCTTAATGCGCAGATTACTGCAGGAATTGTAAATGGAAAGGTGCCGGACATAGATTCTTTGACGGTGGCTTATCCTGATCCTACAAGACCATGGAACCTAAACTTTGCCACAAAAATGTTCCTTGCTGCCCTTGTCATAAGTTCACATGCGCTATATCTTAGCACAAGACCAAGAAAGAAGACAGACGATATTGACGCGTAACTTTATAGGATCACAAGGCAAGATTTGACTTGCAGTGGATGTTACAGAAAAAGTCAATCTAGTTGCAAGAGACCCTACTGAAGAAGTAGTTACACAGGAAGAGTTGGTCAACCTGTTTAATACAAATTCTAGCCCCAAGCATTACATCGGATTAGAAATTTCTGGATTTTTGCACCTAGGTAGTCTGATAGTTACTGGTTTTAAGATAAATGACTTTATCAAGGCAGGAGTAAAGTGCACCGTATTTTTGGCAGACTGGCACACGTACATCAATAACAAGCTGGGTGGTGATTGGGACAAGATTAGAATGGTTTCAAAATACTATGCTGATGCTTTCAAATTATTTTGTCCAGGTGTAGAAATTGTTGAGGGCTCTGACCTCTATGAATCACGAAAGGGATACTGGATGGACTTGGTTAAATTTTCAAAAAACATGTCGCTTGACAGAACTATGCGTTCGCTTACAATAATGGGAAGAAATGCCGACAAGGACAAGATTGAGCTAGGTCAGCTCTTCTATCCTCCCATGCAAGCTGTAGATATACATTCCATGGATTTGGATATTGTACACTCTGGAATGGATCAGAGAAAAATACACATGCTGGTGCGCGAAATTTTCCCAAAAATGAAGTGGAAGGTTCCCATAGCGGTTCATCACCACATACTTGCGGGGCTAAGTGAGCCTGAGACTGCCACAGATTCAGATTCACAAATTATTGCAAGCAAGATGAGCAAATCCAAGTCGGCATCTGGAATATTCATTCATGATACAGACAAGGAAATTGAGGCAAAATTCAAAAAAGCTTGGTGTCCGGAGGGAATTGTAGAAAAAAATCCCATTCTTGAGATTTTCAGATATGTCGTATTTCATCAGTTTAACGAAATATCAATTGAAAGGCCAGAGAAATTTGGCGGCAACGTAAGCTACACCAATTATCAGCAACTAGAAAAAGACTTTGCAGAAAAGAAGCTGCATCCTTCTGATCTAAAGTCTGCCGCTGGCAAGTATGTATCTGACATAATTAGACCCATACGAGAAAAGTTAGTCTTGTCCCCAGATCTTTCCAAAGCAATCAAAGATACTACCTAAGAATAGGGACCCGTCTAGTCAGCCTTGAGGTAAGACCTGCCCAAACAAGTTTCAATTGTTTTTATTTTTCTGCGGTTCTACTATGTTGTATTTTGACGTGTATCCGCGAGGATTGATCATCATATCTTTGTATTTGTATGTAGAAGAGTTGCCTATTATCACAGTGGTTATCATTCCTAATTTGTCTTGGAAATTTTCCATGTTTTCCAGATCAGTGAGAACAACCTCTTGTGATTCTCTGTATGCTCCCTTGACTATGGCTACTGGAGTGCTAGGAGTCCTGTATTTCAGCAACAGCTTTCTTGTGTCTTGTAGCTGGTGAATTCTTTTTTTGCTTGCTGGATTGTATATTACAATTACAAAGTCTCCCTGTGCTGCAGCTTCAACTCTTTTTGTTATAATTTCCCATGGTACAAGCAAGTCACTCATACTAACTACAGCAAAATCAGTCATTAGTGGTGAACCTACCAATGCAGCACATGAGTTAAGAGAAGAAACTCCAGGAACAATCTCAACATACAGCCCCTCTTTTCTGTCCCAGCCTTCTTCAGCAAGAATTTCGTATATCAAACCAGCCATGCCATAAATTCCAGGATCTCCACTTGAGACAAGTGAAACTATCTTTCCTGCCTTTGCAAGCTCGATACATTGGTGAGCGCGCTCAACTTCTTGAGTCATGGCATATCTATGAACTTCTTTTCCATCGATGAGATCCTCTACCAAGTTTACATAAGTTTCGTATCCGACAATAGTGTTACTTTCTTCAATTACCTCTTTAGCTCGAAAAGTCATATGATCGTGATGTCCTGGTCCGACACCAACAATGTACAATTTGCCTGCCATCATTAGTAAGAAATTTTCAGAGTAAATTTATCCCTTTTCATGAACTGTTTTTTGGAATCTCAATGATAGGACAATCAATTAGATAGTTGTTATTGTATACGAGCGCAGGCTGCACAGTAATGCTTCCTTGAGATTTTTCAAAGTTGATGTCATTGACATTTTCCAATAGTACTGCATTTTCAGTATCGTTCCATGTTATCATTGAGACTTTACAGATGGGAGAGTATGACGTATCACCAAGTCCTGCTCCAGAAATTCCCTCCTGATAGCCAAACGGGCCTCCGCCGGTTATGCCATTAGCAAAATGATAGAGATCTCTTGCAGTTGATGAGAGCAGTGAAAGTGCTGGTGTATTCATCAATCCCATCATCTTTGCAGGACCTTCTGGTGTACCACTTGTAATGATATAGTAAATTGTCTTTCCATCTGGACCCCACCCCCTATGTGCCACAAATGTAACAAACTTGGATGCGTTATCAATCTCAAGTACTTGGCCTCCCGTGTAAGACGTTTGATCAGATAATGCTTTGTTGTCTCTTACAGCTAGTTTTCCGTCAGGCCAAACTATCTGCGGCATGTTCATAACAGTATCAGTAGTGACAAGTGTTAGCTTGCCTGTTGCATTTGCAGCAAGAATATCTTTTGTAGAATTGAGAACTTGAGGAGTTCTTCCAACAGCCCATTTTGCTTGTATTACTAGATTAATTGGAGTATAGTTGCTGCTCGATGGCGTATCCGAGAATACATTATTTTGGTATCCCTTTGTTCCATTTCCAGATATTCCATTTGTAAAAACATACACCTTGCTTAGCATTTTTTGTGGGGATTGTGCCAATAAAGGAGCCGTCTGAACTTTCCAGTTTTGTTTTGCCGATATCTGAGCGGCATCGTCGCTGTTGCTTGAATCAGTTATGATATAGTAAACCGGCTTTCCATTGTAGAATCCATCATTGAGAGGTATGGTTACAGGAATTTCTGCTCTAGATAACTTTAGGTTGTTGGCAGAAAACAAAGTAGCATTCTGGAAGAATGGTGGTGTTGTACCTCTTGTCCATCCGTCAACACTAACTGTAGCTACAAACTGTGAAGAATTAGTAGAATGAAGACCTATTGCAGAGCCTGCAAAATCAAGTGTCCCTCCATTAGAGTCAGAATTGATTATGGTTTCAGCATAAATTGTATTGTTATCAACAGTCCAAACTGGCTGGCCTTTTGAATCACTTTTATCGATTTTATGGAATATTATGACCTGAACAGGTTCACTTGAAGTATATGTCAATGTACCATCGTAAAGAGTGCCATTATTTGGTGCCAATACCATCGCAAGTTGTTCATCACTATGGCCTTGACCTGGATCCTGTGCAGATGTCAAAGTTTGAGTAAATTGTATTTTTTTAACAGTTCCTGCATTCGCTAAATGGTCAGACAATAATGGAATAGAGAATATGATTCCTGCAACCGCAGCAATAATTCCTGCAATAAGGAATCTGTTCATATACTACGAGGGCCTGATTAGCATAAATATCTTTTAGTGAAATATCTAGTTACTTTTTGCAAGTTCAAATTCATCATGTAATGCTTGTACTGCTGCATTACAGTCTGAATCTTTTACAACAAAGGCAATGTTGAGTTCAGATGAGCCTTGTGCAATCATGATTACGTTTACTCCCCTTTTTCCAACAGAAGTAAATACCTTAGATGCAACACCTGCAATTCCTCTCATTCCAGAACCAATTAACGCTATAATGGAAACATCTACAGTGACATCTACTTTTTTTATTATTTTCCCAAGCAAATTCATCTCAAGTGCATTGACAGCCTTGTCCATGTCATTCTTTTTTACAATAATCGAGATACTTGATTCAGATGGACTCTGAGAGATCATCATGACGTTAACGCCTGCCTTTGCAAGAGTAGAAAATATTGTGGCCGCAGTTCCAGGAGCTCCAACCATGCTTCCGCCTCTCACATCAATTAATCCAGTATGCCTTATCGCGCTTACACATTTGACTGTCTTTTGAGTATCAGGCTGAGGATCTGCTGTTACAAGCGTTCCGGGATTTTTCAAATTAAATGTGCTTCGTATTCGTAATGGAATTTTTTTTGCAACTAATGGTTCTAGTGCTCGTGGATGAATTTGTTTTGCTCCAAAAAGAGCCATCTCCATCGCTTCAATATATGATACCTCCTTGATGAGTTTGGCATTTTTTACAATTTTTGGATCGGTTGTCATCAGTCCGTCTACGTCGCTCATCAACCACACTTCATCGGCCTTTATGCTAGATGCAATGATTGTAGCGGTGTAGTCAGAGCCGCCTCTGCCAAATGTAGTTATGTTTCCATGCTGGTCCGCACCTGCAAAGCCGCCTATTACTGGCATTGCTCTCTTCTGCAAAAGACTATCAATTTTCTGAGAAACATGTAGTCTTGTAGTATCCATCAATGGTTTTGCCTCACCAAAACTTGAGTCAGTAATGATTCCAACATCCTTTCCTGTCAGCGGTATTGCCTTGACACCTATGTCATTTAACGCAAAAGCAACTAGATTAACAGATAATCTTTCTCCAAAAGAAATTAGGTAATCCGAAGACCTAGGTGTGACTTCTCCAATGAGGAGCATGCCATGTAACAACTCTTCAAACTCATCAAGATCAGATCTCATTTTATCTATCAGTTCTTTTCGAATCTTTGGGTTTTTCACGCACTGGTTAGAGGTATCCATATGCATCTTGATGATTTTTTTTGCAAGTGAGTCTGCAGCTTTTTCATTTTTGTCTTTGATCTGAGCTGTTATTCTAATCAGGTCATCTGTAACTCCACTTATTGCTGAAAAAACTGGTATTATCTTGTGTTCTTTTGAGAGTGATTTTATCAAGTTGCATACATTTCGTACGTTTGTAGCAGAAGAAATCGATGTTCCACCGAACTTTAGAACTAGCTTCAAACCAGTAATACCTGAACGTTAATGTCCTTAAATTCTTTT
>DATFDB010000014.1:0-2519 GCA_035252445.1 Nitrosotalea sp.
CGTGTGTTGGCTAGCTCTGAAAAGTACTCAGTATATGCACAACCTCGGAGGCCATGGACATGATGAAAAAAAAAAGCTAGCAACTAACTACGGTCAAAGACAGCAAACCGTACATCTTAGCTCCAGTGAGTTAGATCATGCCAAAGCAGAGCTTAGCGCTGACTTGGAAACACTACAAAGCTCACTGAAGAATAAAGATACCGAGATAGAAAACCTCAAGGCAGAAATTACAAGCCTTCAAACTCTTGTTGAGATAGAAAAACTGAGAGCAGATTTGGCAAATCTCAAAGCCCTTGCAGCAAAAGAAAGTGCCAAGAAGAAATAATTTCTTTTTCTATTTGCAATGTGGGCAGCTATGTTTTCCGTGATTTTCTTTACAGGAAGGACAACTGATGGCCCCGCCATAGTGGCAATCACATACGCAACCGTCATTTAGTTTTTCTTCTGTTATCAACTAGCTAATGAGAATCATACGTCATCTTAATATTTAACGATGTAAAATCCCAAATTGTGAAGTACATCATAGTGTCAATGATGGCCTTGACAGCATTAGTTCTCGGCTTTGCATTTCCTGCCCAAGCAATGATTCCAACACAAAATTTAGTACCTGAAAGCGACGTCGTAATGCAAAAATCTGTAATTCAAATGAATATTCCGCCAAGCCCCAAGTTACCGTTTGGGTGTGTTTGGGGCACAGTACAAAATGCGGCACCTGGATATCCTGTTGATATAGAAATTTACAAAAATAACAAACCAGTTTACTTTGCACAAGCCAATGTAACTTCTGACGGCTCGTATCAAAAATACTTTAGAGTTGCAAATACTGTCAATGGACATGTATACAACATTTTTGAAGGAGATTACACTGTTGAAATTTTCAAATATGTTGTAAACTCTACATCTGGCACCACTCAAACCTAAAATAAGATAAAAAAGCGGGCTCGGAGGGCTTCGATCCCTCGACCTGTAACTTAGGAGGCTACCGCGCTGTCCATGTTTCGCGTCATAAAAGACTCTGCGCCACGAGCCCAGCAAAAATCAAACTTGGTAACAATTTAAGCGTAATCTAGATTTGAAATTATCATTTTTTGAATCTGTTGCCAGTTAGGGTCATTTGCATTGTTCCATTTCTCATAATACACCACATCTTTCAAAGCAAGCCTATTGAGCCAGCCTGCAGACTCTAAATCTGGTTTTTCAGCAAAATTTGTGACATGTCCAAGACACAAATACGCAACAGGAACTACATGTTCTGGTATGTCAAGAAGTTTTTTGAGCGTATCATTTGAAAGTATACTGACCCATCCAACTCCTATGCCTTCAGCCCTTGCAGCTAGCCAGAGGTTTTGTATGGCACAGCAAACACTATACAGACCAGTTTCAGGTATGCTAGACTTGCCTATCACAAAAGGCCCAAACTTTGAAGGATCATAAGTGACACAAAGATTCAGTGCCGAATCTAAAATTCCTTCAAGCCTTAATGAAAGATATTTGGATCTTTTAGGATCTTCAATAAGATTGGAAGAGCGCAGCCTCTCCTTGTCAAAAGAATCTTTTACCTCAGATCTTGTCTTCTTGTCTTTGATAAGAATAAAGTTCCATGGCTGTGAAAAGCCTACCGAAGGTGCGTGGTGGGCTGCGTTAAGGATCTTAGATAAGACTTTGTCTTCTATTGGATCTGAAGTAAAGTGAGATCTTACATCACGTCTTGAAAAGACTGCTTTGTAAAAGCCATCTTTTTCTTCTGGTGAGAAATCACCATTCATGGACTATTCATTTAGAGCATTGAATATTACTCTTGTTTCTTAACGTTAATAACGTGTGCGACAAGGTCGTATTTTATTGGGCCGGTAGTCTAGTCTGGTTAGGATACCTCCCTGACACGGAGGTGGTCGAGAGTTCAAATCTCTCCCGGCCCATCTACTCTGTCTTTTCGAACAGAGATGCGATCTGAATAGCCTGTCTTTATGGACTTCTTTTGGCACATCTCTTTTTATTTTCATGCGTATGATGTAATATATGGTAAAATTTACTCCAAAAGAGATCAAGTTTCTAAAGGAAAATGAAGGATGCAGAGTTGCAACTAGTTCTGATAACGTTCCGCATATAGCCCCTGTAACATATTACTTTGAAGACGGTTGTTTTTATTTCGCAACTGATTATGATACAAAAAAGTATTCAAATCTGAAAAAGAACAAAAAGATTGCAATATCTGTTGACATTTACAATCCCGGAAAACACAAAGGAGTAGTATCCCAAGGCACTGCAACTTTTATTGAAAAAGGAACTGAGTTCAAACGGCTATATGATATATTTTATAAAAACTATGCATGGGTAAGGGCAATGCCATGGAAAGAAGGCGAAGCTCCGTTTGTGAAAATTATTCCTAAAAAGAAAACAAGTTGGGGAATTGGTTAGCCTAAAGTTGTGTCAAAATCTTTGTCAATGCTAGTAAGGGTTGATTCTATTGTGACCTGACCTTTTGCTTCATACTTGACTGAATCTCCTTTCAATATTGA
>DATFDB010000015.1:0-9697 GCA_035252445.1 Nitrosotalea sp.
TTCGTATACATCTTGTACTGTAACTTGTTTTCCTTCATAAATTCCAGGCATTATTGTTCCTCCATATACAAAAACTGAAGGAATATTCAATCGAGCCATTGCCATCATAGAACCTGGCAAGCTTTTATCGCAACCTGCAATACCAACAAGACCATCGTATTGATGAGCTCTGACCATTAACTCGATAGAATCTGCTATGATCTCTCTGCTAACTAATGATGATTTCATACCCTCATGCCCCATCGCAATTCCATCACTTACTGCAATTGTTGAAAACTCTCTTGGGGTACCACCTGATTCTTTCACTCCTGCTTTTGCATGAATTGATAGTCTTCCAAGATGAATATTGCATGGAGTGGCCTCGTTGCCTGTATGTGAGACTCCGATGAATGGTTTGCCAAGATCATTATCTGTTAAACCCATGGCCTTGTACATGGCTCTATGTGGAGCTCTTGAAGGTCCCTCAACAACATTTCTGCTAGATATATCCATTGTGTTACAAGAGAACTGATTTGTAGTATAATTTTAGCCTTCTTCAAATTGCCTGATTAATTCTAGACGTCTTGTTTGTGCTCTTTTTACTTTCAAAGGTTCAGCTCATTACTGTGAATTTTTGGTAAACTAATGATAAATGTAGTACCTTTGTTTGCTTGAGTCTTGATTTCTATTGAACCACCGTGTTTTTCAATAATACTTTTACAACTTACCAATCCTAAACCAGTTCCTATTTGTCTAGTGGTAAATAATGGCTCAAATATTTTTGGTAATAGGTCTTGAGGAATTCCATGTCCGGTATCTTCTACTTCAATGGTTGTGATTTTTTCTTCAGTTTTTATTCTTATGTAGATATTTCCTATTCCGTTCATGGCTTGGATGGCATTTAATATCAAATTTGAAAAAACTATCTCTAATTTTGCTACATCACATAATATATCGACATCTTTTTTTGGAAGATCTATTGTAACTTGCTGAACATTGATTTTTGATATTACTGTTTCAAAAATACTACGTAGTGAACTATTTGAAAATTCTAAAGGTTTTGGCCAAACATATTCCAAAACTTCTTCTATTTGATGAGAAATTCTGACAGTAGCCCTTTCTATTCTCTCATAATCTTCTTTTGTTCTATCATCTAGATTGGTGGTCCGCATTTTTATCATCTCAATGCTGTTTTTAATTACTGACAATGGGTTTTTCAAGTCATGTGCAATACGTGCAGAAAGAACCCCCATGTCACTAATACGTTTTATTTTCTGTTGTTCTATTTCCTCTTTTGCTATGTAAATTTCTGAAATATCTCTAATTGTAGTATTACTACCAATCAAATTTCCGTCTTTATCATAAAGATTGGTTGCACTAAGTAACGTTGGAAATTTGATACCGTTTTTCTTTTTGAGCCAAATTTTTCTATCACGAACAATCCCGCTAGATTTCCACATCTTAAATGAATCTTGCAGTTCGTCTAAACTTTCTTCTGATACGTGTTCAAATATTGATGTACCAATGACTTCTTCCCTAGTGTACCCCAGAGTATCAGTATAGGTTCGGTTACAATCTGTTATTATTCCTTGCAAATTTATTGTACGTAAAAGATCAGGTGAATTATCATACAAGTTTCTGTACTTTTGTTCTGTTTTGTGATATCTCTCTATTATTGCATCCATATTTTGTTCAATAAAATTCTCGTAGTCTTTAGTGTCTTTTTCCATGTTGTATCTAGAATATGATTCCATACTTCATTGTCTCACTGTATATTCATTACAACAGTTTTTTTATAATTGGATGATAAATGAACTGATTCATGCCTCATTTTTTCATCTCATGGTAATCAATGATAGGATTTTCAGATTGAACAAGCTATTCATGGGAAAACAATATTAGATACAAGATAAAATGCTAGCAAAATGAAATATGATTTGAATTATGATACAGGGATTTGTAGTGTTAACGGGGATGATAAAGCATTAGGATCCGTTACTCCTTGCCATACAAATATTTGTGCAGTATATGTTCCTGTAGATTTTGGTATCCATGATTGACTCAGACTCAGGTTTTGATTAGGTGACAATGATCCTGTTATCCAAGAAAGCGAAATAGCGATTCCGTTGTTATCCTCAATTTGTACAAGATATGCAAACGGTTGAACTTTGCTCATTTTGTTTGTTAGATCTGACACGATTTCGACTTGTTGACCTGTTGTTATTTTATCAAGCGTTTTTCCAGTGGAATCAATTATTCTTGTATTGCTAATAGGAACTCTTCCAAGTGGTGGTAGATTTGTACCAACAATTGTAGTTGCAAGTAATTGTTTTTGATCTGACGGAGAGAATGGCAATGGTAAAGTTCTATCTGTGTACTCGCCTGTAACAGTATCTCCTTCAGTTACATGTAATCTGTTCCCAGAAGAGGAATATTGCGTAGTAAAATCTACTGTACCTTGAAATATTCCAGATCCTTTTTCTGTTTCTGTCATGGTAAGCTTGATACCTCCTGAATCAGAACTTGACCAAACACTCGTATCAAACTTGTTCAATGCATTAGGATCTAAACTCATATCAGGATCAACAATTTGTAGTACGCCCTGTCCGTTTGTTGGATAGTTTTGTTGTAACCACTGAATCTCCCCTAGGTGCCAACGAATTAATGCTGAACCTGTAACTGTCTCATCCCGTGTGTATTCAAATGATACTGAAATGCCATCATTTCCAGTAGCTGGAAGCATGCTTCCAGATGGACCGCATATTGGATTGCAAGTAGACATGGTACCGGAAGGATTCTCGCCATTTCCATCAATTCCTGTTGTTCCTTTCTGAGTTGGATCTCCTGTCAGGTCGATATATCCTGAAAAAATTCCAGTATCTGTGCCTGTTTCTGATAATGTATATGGTATACAATGTCCAGTTGTACACACATTAATTTTGTCGTCCTGCGTTTGACCTATTGTGTCAATCAGATTGGGGTCGGAATCAAAGTCTGGCGCGTATATTGTAACGTATACTCTATCTGTCCATGAAAACACTTTTTTGTTAAATTGTATAGGTGAGTTATTCGTGTTTGATGAAATTGATATTCCTTGACCGGATGTCTGGGCATATGAAGGAATAATCCAAGCAAGAAAAAGGCAAATGGTGCATACTGATAAAGAAATCAACACATTAAACATTTGTCTGTGATTATGTCTCAATTCTATTCTTTTCAAATATGATCCACCATTTTGTACCTTGCCTTTTTTGGATTACAGCTAAATATGTTCCCTATCTTCAAGTTTTAAAACACAATATTCTACAGATAAGACAAATTCTCAGTAGAATCATCTTGACTTCTTTCTAATATTGAATAGATTGGTGTCTCTAGCCTTGTCAGCGTCTTTTTCTTGATGAATCCTACTGTCATGATATCAGCTCTAAATATTAAATGAAGCAGCCAATCGAAGGCAACTTTAACTTTCTTTTCATTTGTGGGGAGATTTAACCAATAGAAACATCTCCATAAAAGCCACGCTTGTAGCCCATAAACTTTTTTTCCTTTTATGAGTGCGACCCCAACACGTTTCCCAATTGTAGCCATGACACCTTTATTTTGATAGTCAAACATTTCCATTGATGCTTCTTGGCCTTTTATTTCTGCAACTATATTTCTTGACACTGTTTTTGCTTGTCTTATTGCAATCTGGGCTGTTGTTGGGTATACTTTCCCATTGTGAGGATCGGCCAAATGGGCACAATCCCCTAACGCAAATATGTTTGGATATTCTTTAAGCCTCAAATACTGATCAACTATTAAACGGCCTGATGCGCCATGCTCACATTTGAGGGACGCCACTAGTGGTTCTACCATGACACCTCCAGCCCAAACTAAAGTGGCGCATGGAATAATTGTATTGTCACCAAGTAAAACATGGTCTTCTCCAGCATCTACAGCTTTTGTATTTGTTATGACCTCTATTCCTGATTTTCGTACATAATCTAATGCAAATTTACCTAGTTCCTCTCCCACTTCAGGCAAGATTCCATTTCTCGCTGATATTATTATGACACGTATTTTTTCTGAATCGATATTTTTGTAAAATGTTTTTACGCTATCATGCAAGAAGTGATTTATTTCTGTAGCAATTTCTACTCCTGCAAATCCGCCTCCTACCACTACAAATCTCAGGAGTTGTTCTTGTAAGATCTTGTCTTTCTCTTGATCTGCACATTCTAATACGCTTATTATGTGATTTCTAATTGCAATGGCATCTTCTAGAGTTTTTATTGTAAAAGCAAACTCTTCAATATTCGCATTTCCAAAAAAATTATCTTTACTTCCCATTGCAAGAACTAGATAGTCATATTCAAATATAGTCTCTTTTTGATCAAATATCCTGATCACTGTTACTTTTTTATCTGCAAGATCAATTGAAATCACCTTGGCATGACAAAAATTTGCTGTCTTACAAAATGTTCTGATTGGTGTTGATATGTCACTTGGATGAAGCATCCCAGATGAAATTTCTGGTAGCATTGGTGTGAAAAGAAAAAAATTATCTTGACTTATCAATGTCACGTCAGCGTTAATGCCTAGTTTGTCTTGTATTTCTCGTAAAACGTTGCTACCCGCAAATCCTCCTCCCAATATCAAAATTTTTGGTTTATGTGGTTCTTTAGATCTAAGCTTACGTATCATGCTACTCTCCCTTTTTATTTAATGTTGAAGATAAATAGTAAGAATCGGAATAATACATGACTATTTTGTATATGTGTCACCAAAGTCAATAAATCTGTAGCTTTATTGGTATGAACAAACTGACTAGATTCTACTACATTATTAATAAGGCAAATTTAGTCAACTATTTCTCATTTAATTAACACTTCTTCACAATTCTACGTATTTTTAATAATTTTTTACCATGGGAATGATGTATGTCGAGGCTAGCGCTACTAGTAATGCCATTTTTACTATGCCTGATTGTAATTCCGGCTTATGCCGAAGTAACTTCGTTGCAAGCAGATAGGACGTTGTATGCTATAGATATGAATGTGTATTTTACTGGCACTGTTGATAATACGGATTCGCAAAAACTAGTAAATTTATTGATCAAAGATCCTGATGGGAAAATTGTATTAATGACGGGTAAATTCGCTGCACTCAATGATACATTTCAGATAACTATTAACACTAATGATCCAAACCAATTTTACATCAAAGGGACATATCAGGCCACTGCATTTGTTAGCAGTGCATCTGCTGGCAAAACCATATTCTTTGATTTTTCTCCTAACGGTTCACCTGTACTTCACCAAACAGAATCTCAAAATAGTGCAAATTCCTCAAAAGGCATTGCTGGTAGTAATGTTCTTTCGCAAATCTCAGGACCAAGCAAATATGAATCTGTATTGCATGAAAATATGAATATTGTAGACACTGATAACACATCAAAACCTATTACGTTGATAACTAATGTGAAGCAATCCTCAAGTGGTTATGATCTAGAAAATTTGCTTTATCCAACTATGGTTGCTTGTGGATCTATAATGGTAGGGTTGATTGTATATCGTAAGATGAAGAGATCCAAAATAGGGTCAGAACAATCCAAAAAATCTGAGCAAGTAATGGAAGACATAGATAGTCATGAAGATTATGCGTTGGCAGTTCTTAAAAATAGATTGGCTAAAGGTGAGATAACTATTGAAGAATTCAAAACAACTAAAGATGTATTGGATGAGTCTTAGGGTGTAAGATTGAAGGAATCTACCTTGGCAATCTGTTCAGATATTTGAGTGGCATTTTCATTGCCATATGATATTAGAATTCTGTCATTATCTTTGATTACATAGTTACTAATATCTTGGACCTGGTGGTGGTTTATGAAAAACTTGAGACTATATTTGTCATCTGTACAGAAATCACGTTTATCAGGAAAAGTGAAACATTTGTCAGTCAATCCTATATGTAGTGAATTAAATAGAAATCCAAGAGTTACGTTTGCTGCATGCATGTGTACCGTTTCTCCATCACTTTTTTCAAAATCGATATATCTACTTTTTATTTGATATGCCGGAGATGAATAATCAAATTGTTGACCATAAATCATAGTTAATAATCCAGCACGTATATTTACTGAACCAAGTGGACCTGCACCAGGAGGCATTCCTTGTGGAACTACATGAGTTGATAATTCATAGAAATTGTAGCTCGAGATGGCAAGAACAGCTACTATGCCACCTAATATTGCTAATCCTATTGCCTTGTACTTGAACTGCTCTTTCTGACGCTTTTCATAAAAGGTCTCACGTTCTTGTTCGCGCTCTTCTCTCTCTTTTTTGCCCATTTAACGATAAAAGTCAAAATTTTACCCTAATTAACTATATCTGATGGTGTGGAAAATAACTGTTGGTTTATCTCTTTATGTTGTGCCTGATTTTTGAATAAAAAAAGTTATGAAACTTGGGGGAGTTTGCTGTTTAACTATATGCAAATGGGACATACGAGATGTTTATTGCATTAATTATCTTTGCAGTACCAATTGACAACTGATTATCCCATGCGGTTAGTATCATCCATGATGTATTCATTGGCTTGTTTGGAGTCATATGGAATGTCACATACATGAATTTCTGATCGTATTTGACGTCAGCTGTGACAGTGCCTAGTATATTGTGAGGATCGTGTACCATTACTCCACCTGTCTTTGAATACTGGACCCATGTATCGCTATCCGAAATGTTTGGGTTGTAGCCACTTATGTTAAGGAATATTGCTACTCCTTGAATTTGATATGTACCACCATATTCCCATAACTTGGCTGTTATAGTTGTGGGTGAACCCACATAAATTGTTCTGGTGGGTATTTTTTGTACATACTTTGAGATGTCGTAGGTATGACCATTGATAGTTAAACCATCGTTATATGAGAGTGGAGAACTACCGAGTGCGCTGCCGTAATACGTACTACCTCCAAATGATGGTGCCCAAGATGCGCCATGACCTGTTAGGGCGTAAACGGACGAATTGGCTCCCACAAGCGTTAGTACTAATGCGACAATAATAGTGCCTGTGATAACTTGCTTGTGCATTATCGATGGTTGATTTTTCGTATACATAAGCGTTTTCTATAGCCTCTAGTCTGTCTGGCTTCAATATGTAATCTATATTCAAATTTACTTAATATGAAAAATTTGTCTGTTTGTAGTTTTCATGAATAATGTCTAACTGTTTTTAAAATCGGGAGGAAATCTAATTCAACACTTTATCCAAGCTCATACTATAAATAAAATGGAGTAACGGAGAAATCTCATGAAATGTATTTTCTGTGATATTGCTAGCAGAAAGCAAGATGCGCATGTGATCTATGAAGATAACGACCATATCGCAATAATGGACAAATATCCAATACAACATGGACATTCACTTGTAATTCCAAAAGAACACAATGAAAAAATATTGGATATGCCTATAGAAAACGTATCTTTATTATTTTCCAAAGTTCCATTGGTAGCAAATGCCATATTGCGTGCTACGGGAGCTGATGGCTTTAACATTGGACAAAATAACGGTAAAGCAGCTAATCAGATAATCCCACACGTACATGTACACATAATCCCAAGATATGAAAAATTAAACAATCCTTGGAAACGAAGAATGATTGCAGATGATGTGGAATTAGAAAAACTTGCAAATAAAATTAAAAGTTTTATAGATTCAAACTAGTTCCCTTATTATTGATTCCATATCTGATCTAGTTAATCCTATGTGTTTTTTCGCATCCTTTCTTGCAATAATTTTTCCCTTTTCAAAAGCAATCATTGTTGGAACTGCTTGAATGTTGAATCTATCCCATAGAGGGTTTTCATCTTCATCTACCAACGCTTCCATCTTTCTAATTTTATCGGTGTTAAAGTTTTCAAAAGTAGGTTTGAAATTTGCACAATACGGACACCAACTTGCATAAAATAAAACAAGTGTTTTTTCTTCAGTGTTTAATATTTTGGAATCAAACTCTTCTGGTTTTACATGTTCCATATTGAAACTAAAATTATAAATTATTTAGAGTTACCGAATCTTATAATTTTGTTATTGATTTGGATTGTACCGCAAAAACGCTCCAACTTTTCCTATGCTTGATAGCATGGCCCCGTGTTCTGTAGCACCTGATATTACCTCTATCTTTGTTCCTGCCTGATCCGCTAGTAACGAAAGATAATCGACAATGTCTCTTTCTGATGACTCAAGATCCATACTCTTACAACTTGGACATGGTTTGCTCATAAGTTCTTGTATTCGTGAAATCATTTTCGGCCTCTCTAGTATTTCTGATTGTATGTTTTTACATCTCTTACATGTGATGTCTATCTTACGCAAATTGGTATCATCTGTTATCAGTATGGTATCAACCACATTCCTTTTGAGCAAATCTATTATTTCTTTCAAACCATATGTGGCAAGCCCTTTAGTCTGGTGTATATCGTGGAATAGTTTTTCAACAAGTCTTTTCTCCTCGACCATTCTAAAATCTGTAAGAACATCTTGAGCCCTTGAAAATGCCTCTCTGACACCTTCTGCTCCTGCATATGACGTATCAAGTGTCGCTATGATCATGTTTTGAAGTCTATATTCTAAATATTCTTCCTTTATGAAATTCTCTTTAGTTGGTCCAGGTCCAGAAACGATTAGGCCTTTTATGGGGTAAATATCGATGAAATATTCCTTAGTCGTATGTGCAATTCTGTTATAGTAATCGTTGAGTTCCATTTCTCTTAGTCTCTCAAATCTTCTTGCTGATTGTCCTCCTTGTCTATGCTTGCCGGCAACTCCAGATGATGTTTCAGATAATACGTCGAGTTTGTCACCATGCAAGAGTCCCCATCCTGCATCTTTTGCATCGATTGCAAGAAAACCTATCATGTTTTCTTCCTTTAACATATCTTTTAGAATATCCACATGGAAATGATCATCGCATCGGTAAAGAAATGTCTGCAGTTCTTTTGGAGGTTCAATCTCATACAATTTTATAACTTCACTGCCTATAGGACCTCCACCTTCTGGTGGAAGTGCACCGCAGAACATCACAAGACCGTTATCTGGAGCTTTTTTGTATAACTTCAAACGCTGTATTACTCTTGATAATGCATCAACAACATGAGTACGGGTAAGATCAGATTTTATGTTATCTGCGGTACCCTGTTCTTCTCTTAAGCCGTTTGTAACTTCGTGTAAAGCTTTCTTAGGTGGAACATAAAGAGAAATCAACTCTGTCCCGCGTCCACTCTTATCAGATAATTCTTCTAATGTTTTTCGTAATCTGTATAATTTTACAGAATCCTGTTTTTCAATTTTTGGTTTTACCATATGTTAGTTCCTAATCTAGTTAGATGTTGTCAAGTACTTGTTGAAACACAGAAAATGATTGAGCTCCTTCTATTTTCGTCGCTTTGTTATTATTGAGAATGATGAATGACGGTGTCGCTTCAATTCCTATCTCTTGGCCAAATTTTTGATTATCCAGTACCTTATTTTCATATTTTTTAGCACTCATGCATTCGTCGAATTGACTCTGATCTAATCCCACATCTGTTGCAAACTTATCGAGAGATTTCTGATTGACCCAACCTGTCCTTTCTCCTCCCCAATTGTTGTATAACTCATCGTGATACTGCCAATACTTGTTTTGATCTCCAGCACAATATGCGGCCTCTGCAGCTAAAACTGAATCAGGACC
>DATFDB010000016.1:0-4286 GCA_035252445.1 Nitrosotalea sp.
TAAAGAGCCTGCAAATGTGGCAGCCTTGATAAACAAAGGTGTAACTCTACAAAATCTAGGAAAGGTCAGGCAATCGATAAAATGCTATGATGCTGTACTGGCAATAGATAAAAAAAATGTAGATGCTCTAGTAAACAAAGGTTCTGCACTGCACACTCTAGGTAAATTCCATGATGCGATTGATTGCTATGACAAAGTGCTCAAGATTCAACCAAAATATGCCATGGCCATAGCATACAAGGGATTATCTCTTGGAGAACTTGGATTGTTAAAAGATGCTATCAAATGTTTCAATTCTGCACTCAAAATTGATAAAAAATATGATATTGCACTTAGCAGCAAAGCACTTGTCTTGGAACTATTAAAGAAAAATTCCAAACTCAAGCCAAAATTACATCGTACAGACTAATTTTGTACTAATCATTTTGGGCATAGTCTACGAATCTGGAAAATCCGTTCTGAAGTGCACCACTAAGTGAGTTATCTGGTACAAAATTTAACATCCATGAGAGAAATCCAGATGTTTGCAAATCTAATGCGATATTGGCTTTGGTTCCCATCCCTGGCTTACCGTCAAACCCCCAAGTCTTGTTCAATTCTGTAGTCATGGTAGTTCCTTTGAGATCTCCTGAAACGACTTGTACTATGTACTTACCATCTGGAGTCTGATGGTACACTGCTTGTGTGTCAAAATAAATTCCGTTTATGCCAGCATTCATGTCTACCAAGTTTGTCTTGTTATCAAGTATTTTTACATATTTTACATTGTCTGGAAATATTTGCGGGTAGTTTTGTAGATTGGATATAGCTGTAATCAACGATTGTTCGTTTACGTTAACTGTTGTCTGGACATCTATGACGCGATCAGCATATGATGCTGGTATGCTTGGAACAAATACAATGAGGACTATGAAGCTTGAGATGAACTTTTTTGATCTAAAGATGGACTGCGATCGCCTTGTATTTTCTTCCATCTAGACCACTACGTACGTTCATGAGTAACGTTCAGCATGAAAGTATATAATTCCTTTGTATACAAATGATTTGTATACAAGTTAATCTTACATAAAACATGCATAAATTGGACATAACGGACAGCATTGGAACATTGATTGTTCTTACATCGAAATCATTAGAACGTGCGGCAGAACATGAAATAAAAAATAAACTTGGATTGACATCAAGCCAATGGAAGATAATTCTTGCATTGAATCTGTTTGACGGACTAAGCCAAAAAGAACTCTCTGATAAAATCTATGTAGATGGAAGCACTCTTGTTCCAGTAATAGATACTATGGAAAAAAAAGGACTAATTGAGAGACGACCTGATCCAAAAGACAGAAGGCACAATAGGTTGTTTCTCACAAAAAAATCAGCTTCTACCGTGGATTCTATCATAAAAACAATAACACAATTACGAAAAAATTTGTACAAGGGCATATCGCATAATGATCAAGAATCTATGAGGCCGCATTTGAAGAAAATCATAGATAATGCAGACAAAATTCTAAAGTCAAACGGAGGTAAATCATCCCGAAATTAAAAACCATGACATCAAAATCGCACTCCAATTTATCAGACAGGGTTATACCTGTGATGTTGCAACGTAATACAATGAAGTATTTTGTAGCGATCTTACTTTTGTTACCGCTGTCAGTTTGTTATGCTAATGCCCAGTCTCCGTCTCCAGGCTCTGTTTTGACATTTTATATCACAGATGAAAACTTGGTTACAGAACATAGGGGAGTCATGACACTTTCAACTGCTGGATTGGTTGATTTTACAATTAATGGAACCCCAATAGAAGGACCTGATAGCATGGTGGAGACCGGAATTGATACTGGGATGTTTCAATTGCAACTTACTCTGCCATCTTCTGTAAATGGTAAACCGCTACAAAATGGTGATGTTGTTCTCATGACATATCATCAACGTGCAGATTATTCTGGAAATCCACAAACAATAACGCAATCAGTTGTACTAAGCTCTATACCATCAACACCCGTGGAGCCATCAGAGCAAAGCATCAACATTGGTCAGTACTTTACACTGCAACTTTATGCACCAAACTATAACTTGGACTCTCAAACTCCAGACGACATTCCATTAAACATTGTGCAGGTTCACATGGGAGGAGTAAGCACCACACTTGCAGATTCTGCCTTTGACATTGGAACAGGTTCATTGAGAGAGACTGGTGACAACACAGACACTTTTGCAGCCACATTTAAGATACCAAAAACAATTGATGGCTATCCTGTCGAGATTGGTTCAACTCTTGAATTTACATTTGGAGACAATTCGCAGCAAATTCCATCCGAATCAAGCATATACGTTACAATTGGAACGCATTATAGCTCATCTGCATCTGCACCAAGCGCTCCTGTATCGCATGGCATTACTGTTCAAACTACAAGCACTGTGGGGACAAATGTGAACTTTGACAATTATGATGTGTTGCAGGGATATTCAGGTCCTGTTTGCTATCCTGCATCCGGTTCTTTCTTTCCTATAGGAACCAGTACAGTTACATGCTCTGCAACAAATCCGCAAGGAACTTCTTCCTTAAAGTCATTTTCTGTAACAGTAGTTCATCAAGGCAAGCCTGTGCCATCTTGGGTGAAAAACCTGACAGGCTTTTGGTGTGCTGGTACAATACAAGACAGTGATTTTCAGAGAGCAATAGCATTTCTCAACTCAACAAACGTAATCTCGGTTCCAACATTGCAGGGTCCAAGTTTGTCTGTTGACAAATCCGGTATATGCTCATGGCAAGCTGGAAAAATTGCTGACGATAATGTAGTACAATTATTTTATCAACTCATACGATAAGATTTAATTTTGCATGTGCTAAAGTTAACTCATGAAGGCAACTTTTGGCGCGGGATGCTTTTGGTGTGTAGAGCATGAATTTAGAAAAATCAAAGGAGTAACATCCACTGCGGTGGGATATATGGGAGGCAGCATGAAAAACCCTACATATGAGGATGTATGCACAGACAAAACTGGTCATGCCGAGGTAGTTCAGGTAGATTTTGATCCATCTGTAATATCATATTCTCAAATTCTTGATGTTTTTTGGCACTGCCATGACCCTACTTCGCTGAATAGGCAAGGACCTGATGTAGGTGTACAGTATAGGTCGGCCATATTCTGTCATAGCCAAGAACAGGAAAAAGAGGCAAAGCAATCAAAAGAAGCCCTCCAAAAATCTGGACAATTTAAAAAAGACATTGTGACAGAAATACGCACTGCGCCAGAATTTTACAAAGCAGAAGAATATCACCAGCAGTACTATGCAAAATGTGGAATTGTGTAGGTAGACGCAATTATCTGTCTTGCCTAATCCAGATGCATTTTATAACTGACACAACTCATTGATGAATAATTGAATTGGAAGAGACTTGGAAGACTTGTTTTGTTTTTTGGTCTGATTGGCATAGGGGCATTCATCTTTCTCAATATGGATACTGCCCATCGTAAAAGAGATCTGTATCTTTTATTCACGTTATCTCTTGCATTTTTCATTTCTGGTTGGTTTGGGCTTTTTAGATATTCTAGATTCTGGGCAATGCTAGAATAATTGAATAAATTTATAGAACTGAAAAGCAATTATTATGCGAAATAAATTGTATTTCAGAGATAAATTAATGTATTAAAATTTTAATTGAGATTTTTTAAATGAATTCTTAAATATTAAGAAATTCATATTATATCATGCAAGTAAAGCCACAAAAAATGGCTTGACTGAGCGTGGTCCCGCAGGAAACAAAATGCGAATCGGGCGCAAAGGCGCCGATTCAAAGGGAGGTGATCTCCAAGTGGCCTGCATGAAAGGGCCACGCCTTTTTCATTAATACCTAAAACTTGGTCTTGTTTTTTTGGTAAAGAGAAGAATTGCAATAATTATGCCGCCAGCCCCTGCAACTCCTGCAATTACTAAAACTACAAAGATTGACGTGTACAAACTAAGAGTTGTTATGTTAAACGTATACGTACTCACATTTCCTGTACTCAGATCAAAAAGATCAACTTGGAAGACGTGGTTTCCTGGCTCTTGAAATACATAATCTGCATCAAACACTCCGGGATAATTTGCAGGCGGAAACTCTTTTGTCAAGTCGTCATCATGGTATATTTTTACTCCCATCCTGACATTATTCGCTTGGTTACCATTCTGGTCTAGCACTAGAAAGTGGATCTTTGTGTCTTTTCCAACATCCGGAACCGAAGGCGTTGTAGTTACCTGTACCTCATAGTTGCCAACCTTTGTAGCGTCGCTACTA
>DATFDB010000017.1:0-4241 GCA_035252445.1 Nitrosotalea sp.
GTCGCCGCCTCTGGCTGCTAGCATTATCTTGTTCTTTCCTAGCATGATGTTTAGCTTGTGTGGACTCATGTTTGTAAACATCAATACACACTGGCCTACCAGCTTGTCAATCATCTTTTCAACTGCTGGCATCTTAAGTGAGGCCAACGCCTTTTGTGCTACTTTGTCTTTGATACTGATAATCTCGACTTCATTTTTGAATTTCTTTCTTAGTGGTAATAGTTGGGAAGACCTGACCTTTTCCATTCTTACTAGTGCAACCACTTTGTATTTTTTTGGAAGCTCTTGCACCTGTTGGTACATCTGTGTTTTCTTTTGAGGATACTTTGTTCTGTTCTGGTGCATCTTACTTTGCTCCTGCTGCTTGTGGTTTGATAATTTTACCCATCGTTGTTTTTACCATTACTTTTTTTATGTTCTTGTCACCGCTTGGAAGTTTTTTCTCAATTGTATTGATTACTGCATTTACGTTGGCAACAAGATCCTCTTCTGACATCGTCTCGTCACCAATCTTGCATGCAAGAGAAAGTGAGTTTCTCAATCTTACTCTAATTGAGGATCTGAATCTATCCAAAATAGAATCTATTGGAGCATTGAATGGAACTGGAGTAGGCATCTTTCCTCTAGGACCCATAAACTGGCCTAGTGTCTTACCGACATTTGCCATGAGCTGTGTGTCTGCAAGGAAAAAGTCATAGCCGTTTATCAGCTTGCGTGACTCTCTCTTGTTAGCACCAATTTGGTTAAGTTGTGTTCCGTCTACGACTTTGTCAGCATTTGCGCTTTTGGCCTTTAATC
The DNA here is from genome assembly GCA_035252445.1 of Nitrosotalea sp. Lineage (GTDB taxonomy): Archaea > Thermoproteota > Nitrososphaeria > Nitrososphaerales > Nitrosopumilaceae > Nitrosotalea. Next base: position 799 of record DATFDB010000017.1, read on the forward strand.
CAAGATCGCCTGATGCAATGACACAGACAGAAGCTGGTTGGTTTAGCTTCTTTGGTAGTTGAACAGTTTCATTAATGGCAAAACCCTTCTTAACATCAATATCTTTGAAAACCATGATTAGCTCTAGCGATTGCTTGAACTTTCTTTCCTTTTGGTTCTTTTTTGCTTCGCTTACCATCTGAACTATCTGGGTTTCGTTGATCATTACGAAAGGGCTTTCTGAGAGCCTATTTAAAATCGTTTACTGGTAAAAATCACTCAAAAAGGCGTGCATCTAAAAATTTCATCTTATGAAGTTTAAGTTGTAAGAACATCAGTTTTAGACAATAGAACTTACATTTATTAAATAGTAACAAACAGTAGTCGCAAACTTGCACAAATTTGATGAACTGGATATGAAAATAATTACCGAACTTACTCGCGATGGTAATATTTCTGTTCCAAACCTTTCAAAAAAATTAGGAATAAACACATCTGTACTATACAGTAGAATAAAGCGACTCAGCAAAAAGAAACTGATAAAGAAATTCACAATAGTAGTGGATGAATCTCTCATAGGGATTGGCGTTCGTGCCACCATGGGGATAAACAGGGATCCAAAACTAAAGGACCAAATTCACAAGGCACTCATGAAGACTCCTGAAGTCATTGAGATATCTGAAGTAACTGGCAGGTTTGATATCTTGATTACACTGCGATCTAAGAACCTGGAGGAATTACATACCGTTGCAATTGAAAAAATTGGAAAGATAGAGGGAATACAAAACACTGAAACTTTTGTAGAACTTCAAAGAACTGATAAAGATCCTGTATATGCAGTAACTTAATTTACTTGAATTTATCGTCCCATTTTCCAGAAGCAATTTCTGCTGTTACTTCTTTTGGGTTTCTTCCATCAACCTTTATTCCAAGAGAAAGACATGTACCGATTACTTCTTTTGCCGCTGCCTTGAAGTCTATTGCATAGGAAGAATCAATTTTTAGTCTTGCAACCTTTACGGCAGCATCTACTGTAATGTCGCCAACCCAAGTGGCACCAGATGTTCCGGAGCCTTTCTGAAGTCCGGCTTCTTTCAAAATCAATGCTGCTGCGGAAGGAATTCCAACCTCGACTGTCCATTGCTTGGTCTTTTTGTCTACAGTTACAGTTACTGGAACCTTCATTCCCTCGAAATCCTTTGTCTTGTCATTGATGGCATTAACTATTTGCAAAATGTTTACACCTAGAGGTCCTAATGTTGGGCCCAATGGTGGACCCGCACTTGCCTGTCCTCCTGTTACTAGTGCAGAAACGGTTTGAACATCTGCCATGATTTCTTTTCCCTCTTTCCTGTAAATTTAATCCTTGCTACTGCGATGATGGTTTTAGGTAGTTTGCATCTACTGTGACTGGAAGTTGGTATGGTGCATCAAGCAAAATCACTGTTGCCTCTTCTTTATCATGATCAATTCTAGTAATGGTGGCTTTCATGCCCTTGAATGGACCTCCGATTATCTCAACTATTTGATCTACTGAGAGCTCGGACACTGTTGATTTCTTGACAAGGTATCCTTCAATATCCTTGAACTGTAATTCTCCTCGAAGCTGGCCTCTGATGTGTCTCATTCCTTGTAATGCATCAAATGCTGCATTTGCATCAATTGCCTCTATTACGACATATCCCTTTAGATTCTCTAAAAGCAAAACAGACTGTAGGTTTATCTTTTTCAGTTTGATTCGGTTTTCTAATAGCCCGAGAACGACTTTTTCTTGGCCACCAGTAGTCCTAACTGCAAAAAAGTGGGATTTTACTTCTTGTGTCATTCTATCTGTGTCCCAAATTGATTACTGCAAATGTAAACTGTATTATGAAGCCGATGCCTCCTACAGTGGCCATTCCTAGAACCACTAGTCTCAAATGTTGCATATAGTCGTCTTTGTCTGACTTTCTTGCAAGTTTGATGGTATTTGCCATGTCCTTTAGCATCTGCCTTGGATTAACCATTTAAGGAATTATTGCCAAAGTGTACTTATAATTCTTATTTTATACCAAGGCAATTATCTGTCTAGAATTTGCCTACAGTTTCATTTGATCAGCAAGACAGGAGCTACGGCCTTTTGGGAAACCCCTATTGAGACACTGCCAAGCATTAATCTATTGTCGCCTTTTCCTCTGGTACCCATAATAATGAGATCTACTTTGTTTGAATTGGAAAATGTGACTATCGTATCAGACACTGAAGATGAAACAAATATTTCTGTCTTGATAGGAATTGAAAACTTTTCTGAGAGCAAGTGCATCTTCTTAAAGTATCTCTCCATTACAGCCATTTTTTCTTTATCCACAATTTTTCTGTCAGGCTCCTCAACATCGATGAATGAATTTTCGGCAGATGAACTTGCCATGACAGTCCCAACTGTAATTGATGAGTTGTACTTGGCTGCCAAGTCTAGTGCAAACTCAAATGCACGGTTTGAAAATGATGAACCGTCATATGGGACAAAGATATGTTTGATTAGTGAAGCCTCAAGTTCTTTGCACGACAGATCAGAGCAAACTATCTGTTTTTGCTTGAACGTAAATGGGATCTCGTGAGGGTGTCCGCACTTGCCTTCTTTGCACTCTTCTCGTGTTTTTTCTATCTTTATGATATACCTAGACAATACTTCTACCTAAGATCTATCTGGCACTTGGCATTCGATAAACATCAGTTTGTTTAAAAAATAAAACTATTCGACCGCAGCCAAATTGCCTTTTGCAATCTTGATGACTTGACTTTAATAGCCTGTTTTCAATTCTTATTTTATGCAACTACTTGTAGCGTACCAATCAGATCCAGCCGGCTTTAACATGGCGTCTTACATTGCGCAAGACATGGACAAACAAGACAATGGCATATACAAAGGAAAGAACTTTGATCTCGTTGTAATTCCCACACCAGCAATTTCTGCTGACTGGCTTGAAGAAAAATATCAGTACCAGGGATATGTGTTTTTGTCAAAGCATGCTGCAGAAAGCGGTACGCTTGCACTAACATGTCACAGCACTGGAAACTTTTCTAAGGCGCAATTTGGCGGACTATCAAGACAGGTAGCAGTACCGCATCCCTACCTTCAAAAATCATACATGAAACATTTATGGACAAAAAGAGATCTTTTTTCAAAATTTGAAATAACTATAGAAGCAACACACCATGGACCTACTGCCTTGAGTAAACCCACTTTATTCATCGAGATTGGTACTACAGAAAAAGAATGGAATGACAAAAAACTATGCGAGGGAGTGGCCAAGATAATAGTTGAAGAATTCAAAAAAGATCCTCAAAGACATAAAACTGCAATATGTTTTGGCGGCACACACTATCCGAAAAAATTCAACAAGGAATTGATTGAAGGGGAATTTGCCCTTGGTACTGTTATACCAAAACATGAGCTAGATAATTTGGACAAGGAACTGTTTTCA
>DATFDB010000018.1:0-2680 GCA_035252445.1 Nitrosotalea sp.
GGAACTCTATGTTCTCGGAACTTATGGCCTCAAAAATAAGAGAGAACTATGGAAGGCACATACAGAACTTTCTAGAATTAGAAATCAAGCAAGATCTCTTTTGGCTTTAACACAAGATGTAAGAAGTAAGAAAGAGCCGACCCTTATGAAATCACTGACAAGAACTGGCTTGGTAAAAGAAAATTCAACCTTAGATGATGTGTTAAACCTTAAAGTGACTGATTTGTTGGCTCGCAGGTTACAGACTGTAGTTCAGAAAAAAGCTAACATAAAGAGCCCCTATCTTGCAAGACAAGCTGTTGTGCACGGACATGTCATGATAGGGGAGAGAGTAGTCAACATTCCATCATATACTGTCACTATAGAAGAAGAAAGTCAGGTAAATTTGTCACCTAATATTGTTCTTAACAAGACTAAACAACCATCTGTTGAAGAAATAACTCCAGAACAGACAGAGTAAGACACACAATTATTATTTATCCAGAAGTATATAGAATAGACATGTGTTCAATTATAGGGTATCTTGGTCTCAGTCAAGCTGCTCCCATAATAGTGAAGGGGTTAAAGAGGATGGAATATCGAGGCTATGACAGTGTTGGTGTAGCCACATTTTCTAACAATCAAATTTTAGTAAGAAAAGGAGTGGGCAAAGTAATAGAAGTAAACAAATCAGTAAGACTAGATGAGCTTTCTGGAACCGTTGGCATAGGACATACAAGATGGGCAACGCATGGCATGGTCACAGATACAAATGCACATCCTCATCCATCTAGCACTGGCGAAGTAGCCATAGTACACAATGGAATAATACAAAACCACGAGGAGTTGAAAAAAGATCTACAGCAAAAAGGCTACACTTTCAGAAGCCAAACAGACAGCGAGGTAATTGCAAATCTTCTTCAACATCACTATGACAAAAGCAGAAACATAAAACAGGCAATGGTTGACACTGTAGCAGATCTCAAGGGAGATTATGCTTTTGTCGCTGTTTTTGAGGATGGAACGTTGGCTGCGGCAAGATTTCATGAGCCACTCATAGTTGGAATTGGAAAACAAGGATACTTCATTTCTAGCGATGTTTTGGGATTTGTAGAGCATACAGATGAAGTCATTTATTTGGACAATATGGAATTTGTCATAATTGGTAGTTCTGGAATTCAGATTTTTGATTTTAATGCAAATCCAGTACAACATCATATTACCAAAGTATCAAAAGAATTTGCAGATGTATACAAGGGAGAATATGCTCATTTTACACTCAAAGAGATATCAGAGCAACCAACTACTATCCTAAATGCTGGAAACAATACAAAACTTGAACTTGATTTAGCAACAGACTTTGTTCGACATGCAAAAGCTCTTTACATAACTGGAAGCGGAACAAGCTATAATGCAGCACTAGTTGCCAAGTTTCTGTTTTCAAAATATGCTAAAATCAAGATAGAACCCATAATATCAAGTGAGGTACATTTTTCACCTGACATTTTCGAACAGCAGTCTATTCTGATAGCTCTATCTCAGAGTGGAGAAAGCGCTGATGTCTTGGAAGCTGTAAATATTGCAAAAAAAGCTGGCTCTAAGATAATTTCAATTGTGAACATAATGACATCGTCTCTTGCACACTTGTCATCCATATCCATAGGATTGGGATGTGGTCCTGAGATAGGAGTAGCTGCTACAAAGAGTTTCACTGCACAGCTTGCCACACTATACAAAATAGTAGACATGATATCAGAGGGCAGTTTAGGCCTGGATCTCACAAAGGTTTCAGAAGCAATAAAGAAAAATCTGTCAGACGGCTCCAAGACCAAAATTCAGGAAATAGCAAAAAAACTCAAAGATGTTTCAGACATTTACGTACTTGGAAGAGGAATTCATTATCCAATAGCATCTGAATCATCGCTGAAATTGAAGGAATTGACGTACATACATGCAGAAGGCCTCCCTGGAGGAGAATTAAAACATGGTCCTCTTGCGTTAATGGATTCCAATACATATGTAATTATGATCAATCCAAATGACTCGACATATTCTGATACTTTGACCAGTGCACGAGAGATAAAGGCCAGAGGTGCAAAGATCATAGGGATATCAGATATGCCTAGCGATGTTTATGATCATTGGATAGAGATACCGAAAATAGAGGAAGCGATGTATCCACTAGTAGAAATAATACCCATACAACTTTTGGCATACTACGCAGCAGTTGAAAAAGATACAGACCCGGACTATCCAAGAAACTTGGCAAAATCTGTCACAGTCAAGTAATCCTTCGATATTCTTTTTCCGTAAGAGAAAGTAGTTTTTCTGCGTCAATTCCAGTCTTTAACATACATGCAATAGACGCTCCACCCGCCCCAGCTCCTTCTTTAACAAATCCTTCAGCATAGGCTCGAAGTCCTGGAATCTTTGACTGCCCTAGCTTGAGACTGGCAACAAGTATAGGAATATCAAATATCTGCTCAATTGCACCTACAAGGTTTGCAGACTTGTCATCTGCAACATATGAAGTAGTTCCTAGTGCAGTATTTTTGCCATCAAATCCTATGCTTTTTGCAAAACATAGAACTGCTGCCATTTGTGTTCCTCCTGCCAACAACACACTAGTGATTTCAGACGCAGTGCTGAGTATTCCCGCTACAGTTGGTATCATCGGATCGCCAACCTCTGCAACAATGTC
>DATFDB010000019.1:0-6143 GCA_035252445.1 Nitrosotalea sp.
CGATCCTCTAGGTGAGGCAACAGACCGTTAAAGCCATCTGCCCACATTGTACAGTAAGGACAGGTTTTGCCCATGTTGTGGACAATAATTAGATCTTTCTTTTTGCCAAATAATTTAGAGAGATTGACTTTTCGATTTTCAGAATCTAAAAGTTCATAGTCGTTTACCTGCTCTGAAAGATTTTTTGAAGTTTTTGCCACATTGTGATATAGATTTACTTGAAATTAAGAGTTATCCGATTGTATGCTAAAAATAAATAATTAATGGGATTTGATGAGCGTCGTAGTAGCTATCACATGTGGTGTCTTGCGAATTTTTTGCTCAATTATTTCTCGCAACGATTCTACTGTTGTTGCCTCGATGCTACAAAGTATGTCATAAGTACCACTTGTCCTGCATGCTTCTCCGATCCCACTAACAGATCTTATTTGCTCTACCACATCACTTTCATGGCCTGCTTCGCATGTGACCATTAAAAATGCCGTTTGAAGGGGCGGCATCATTTCTTGCAATGTACGCATGAATCTATACCAGTAAGATTGCATATTACCCAAATTCAACATTAAAGCTGATTTGTCATAACATTAGCTGAAAAACAAGAAGGATATCCGACGAAAAATGTTACCGTGGCATGGGATTTATTGAAATCTTTAAGATCAACGCTCAAGCAATGATATTGTGAAAAAACATCTCAAGAAAATCATCATTGGTATAGCAGTCGCAATAGCCATTGGGATTAGCTTTCTTGTAGTCATGTTTACAGAGGGGAGCTATATTGTCTACGTACCAAACAAATGACTCTAACGCATTCTAGATTCCAGACAAACTTTATCATTTACATCAATGCATAGGGTGTACGAATTACAAGGCTATATTTGACAAAATTATGGCAATAGACCCAAAGATTCGTTTTGCCACAATTTTTGACATGAATGGCAATGTATTGCACAGTGAGCACCGCAAGGGAGTGGAAAACCTTCTCTCATCTGATGAGAGCAAGAAATCACTTCAGCTTGCAATTAATGCATGGAAATCGAGAAATGAAGTCTCAAACAAGATAGGGCGTGGCAAGTATGCCCTTGTGGAGTACGAAAAGATAAAGCGCATCACGATGCCGCTTGACTCCGACCACATACTGTATATCACAACTGATGTCGAGGCTGATCATGCACCAATAATTTATCGTGCATTGAGAATAAAGCAGGATGCACTACATAGCCCAGAAGGAATGCCATAATTTTTTGCAAATATCAATTGATTTGACATTTCGTCATTCTTACTTGATGTATTCCAGAAGGTTTAAGGTCGATGCAAAATCTACCTCTGTATGCAACGCGGTACAGTAATCATGATAGTGGGAATTTCAATGCAAATAATCAACTGGATAATATCTTCTACCATGTCAAACTCTGCAGCTTTTCAACCCTACAAAGGAACCCTAGGTACTGTAACAATATTTGGCTGGGTCCTATTTTTTGCAGGCTTTGCAGTTCGACATTTTGACAAAAAGAAACTGCCACCAACCGACCCTAAAAGAAAACCACATCGTAAATAGATACAGAAACAAATCTGAAACAATTTGTAACTGCGAAAAAAAGGCGTAAACAATACAAGACTCACACCGTAGTGACTTTTGCCCTTACGTTGTCATACAAACCAATACTCCGAAGAGCTGTTTTCTTGTCCTGCCTACGTCAAATATCTATACGTCATTGCATTATAAAAGACCATTTTTGACTATCACACTTGAAAATTCGAGATACCGTATTATGATACCACACGTGAAATGATTGTGCTTTTTGATGATAATCATGATATGGCACATCTCTTGTTGATAATCAAACCATGAAACTCGTTGTGATGATAATTCCTGTAGTACTAGCTGTAATGTTGACAAGTTTAATTCCGCAGTCATTTGCAGACGGCTTTCAACAGCCTCTCTTCAAGTGGGCATACCAACCGTCTATCTGTGTACTTGAACCGTCTGACCCAAACTTTCTAGGTCTTGGGCAAAAGATGTTCATTCAAACACAGAATGCAGTGCTTGACTGGCAGACAAAATTAAACGGTGGCAATGCGAAAAATGGTGCTTGGAACTTTAAACTGACCGACATACCATTCTCACAAACAAATTCTTATAATTCAACAAACTGCGATATCACTGTAAATTTTAAACCGTCACCTGATAATCCTGACGAAAAATTCAACGAGGCAGGTGTCACTGTGTACAAGAACTTTCCAAAAGTATACGTCACAATATACTATCTTGGAGTTGACTTGCGTGAACAATATGAGACATTTTGGCAAAATGGCACGCATTACTATACGTACCAACCGATACCATACTTTACCGGATACCTTGCAAGCGACCCGCAGCTTGAGATGACAATGAGGCACGAGCTTGGACACTCACTTGGCTTGGGGCATTACATTGTATCTGATACCGCACTGACAAAAATAGTGGAAGGCTATCAAGACATGCCGTCAATAATGGTCACAACTGTCTTTACTTATGGCGTGACACATTTTGATGTTACTCCGCTTGACGTAAAAGAGATCCAGTCAATTTATGGAACTCACGGCCTTGGCGCCAAGCCAACACCTGTACAAAACACTACTCAAAATATTATTCCAAACATTATTCCAAATGTTGTTACCGTGGCACCACAAAGTTTGAATCAAACACAATCCGTGCAAAACATACCCTCTCAGATACCTACATGGATAAAGCACATCGCCAAGTGGTGGTCTCAAAACCAAGTCAGCAACGGCGAGTTTACAGATGCAATGAAATATCTAATTCAGCAAGGAATACTAAAAGTTCCTAACACTGCATCTTCCATCTCTTCAAGCCAGATCCCATCATGGGTGACAACAAATGCAGGATATTGGGCAGACGGCAAGATATCCGACTATGAATTTATCAGAGGAATACAGTATCTAATAAGCAACGGAATCATCGTCTTACAATAAAATCATTTTAATTTTTTTGGCTTTTTTATCTTGTCAAGTATTGTAACAAATATGCCTATTACTAGAACAACTATTCCCCACTGGCTAATAGTTCTCAGTTGGTTACTCCAGTCAAGCATATGGTACTCTGCATCTGCAAGCATTGACGAATGAGACGGATTAATCGTTGGTATGCTGTCTACAATCCACTGTGAAATAAAGTGTCCAATAACTAGCATGCCTATGCCAGCTATTACGATGCCATACCCACGCTTCATGATGCAACTCCAAGTATTATAGAAATCTGAATGTTAATTGTATTTTTTACACCCATGCAAAGTCCAAGTTCTGACCCGCATAAGTTTTCTTTCATTTTTATAAAAATTCATCAAGTTTTGCTATTTTTGATCAAGCTACTTCTTAAGAGATCAGATAAACTATGCAATGTATGGCAAAATTCGCATGTGCAGATTATGGATTTGAATGCAAATACGAAGTAGAAGGTGAGGAAAAAGAGGTGGTTGGAAAATTCATGCAGCATTCTTACGAAGAGCATGGAATAGAGTATTCTTATGGTAGCCTCAAGCAATTCTTACTCCGAAAGACAGATTCTATACCGCCACAAACCGGATTCCGTATAGATGAGCATGATGCAAAAACAATAATCTCAATTCTTGATTACGCCTCTACATTTTTGCCATTGTCAACAATCAGCGATGGGCAGATAGACAATCAACTGGCGCAAAAGCTTATTGGAAAATTATCAAGTGCTCTTCCGCATCCGATAGCTCCGTGACACAAACTATCTTGTCTTGCGTTTTTTTGTAGTAGAATTTGAAATTTTGACCTGATTTTTAGTGTCTTTTTTTATATCTTCCAGTTGGGGAAAGTCTATTGTGACTGAGAATATTTTATCGGTATACTCGTATTTTGGAATTATCTTAAACTGGTCTAATGTACTAGACAAAAGTTTTGTCAGATAAAGCGACCATTTTTCTCCAAGGTCATGCAATACCACAAATCTATGTACAGAATCTTTTACATCATAAGAATATGGAAAGCCAGTCAAACGCAACCATCTTTCTGCAGTCTTTAGTACATTAGATGCATCAAATTTGCTTGTGATCTGCAACACGGTGTCTGTATTTTTTGTTCTTGCCATGTTTGTTGCGATGGATTCAATCTCCTCACATGAAAACCTATTTAGAAATATGGCAATCAGAGATTTTCTTATTGGGATAAATTCTGAGTTTTGGTGGTTCAAAATAATGTAATTTTCAAGCGTCCTGTTTATCAAACTGTTAATCGAGCGATTTTCTTTCTTCGCATTGGATTTCAACTTTTCAAGTATGTCATCATCAAGCGATATGCTGAATTTGCGCTTGTTTTTCAATGCGTACCGTATGAAATTTTAACTAATAAAAATGATGGCAAATTATTTTCTTATCTGTAACCGTTTTGGAATTTTTTGCTAAAGAATTTATTGATATTGTAAACCATCCACTGCAATCTTGAAACGATCTGTTGTGGCACTTGCCTTATTGATAATCCTTGTATCTGGCGCTTTCATTGTATTGTGGTATTCTACAAAAAACCTAGAGTTTAGAGTATCTGAAATAGGCCAAGTTGGAGCATCAGAGATGGATGTTTCAATTGAGACATGTAATCCATTTGTTCTTCCCGTGGCCGTACAAGATATTGAGGCTAACCTACATGGCAGTTCAGGTGACTATGGTACAATTGTAACTGGAGGCAAATCCATTCCGCCTTTATCTGAAGAAACAATACAAGGTACGCTTGATTTTACAGATTTTGATTCTATGAAGAGAGTTGTTGACTGGATTTTAAACAACGAAAGCAACGCTGATTTTAATGTGACAGTTTTAGTAAATGAAAAAATTCTTGGCGTAATACCGTATTCGTATGAGAAAAACTATGACTTGACAGAGTTTTCAAGCATGCTGTTTGGAAACAATCAATTGGCATGTAAGCAAAGTCACGTCAGTGATGTAAAACAACAATTGTCAATGGTACAGGCACGAATGTCTGCTGCCTCGCTTATCTACTCAGGTAAAGTCGGAATTGGGAACGGTACATCGCATAACGATCTAAACTCATCAGAGTACGGTTCATAAGGGTAACGACATCTTTATTATCAAATTTAATAACATGTTTTTCTAACGTGCAGAGAGTTGTGAAAAATTGAACGGTAACGAAAATCTAATTGGAGATGTGGTTGGAGTAATTGTCGAAAAAGTTCTGATGGAAATCGGGGTTCAAAGCCATGCCAAAGTGGCAGAAATACTGGGAGATCATAACATGACATTTTCTGACTGTTATCGAAATCCCGACGTTCTGAATTTTGCCCTAAAAGAACTGTATGGGGACTCGTACTTGGTTCTGGTAGATAAAATAAGAAAAGAACTGACTGGATTTGAGAATCATGAAAAACTAGACCTGTTTATACAAAAAATAAGCGAATAACAAGATTTCATGAATCTGTCTCTCTGATTTGCATAGTAAATTAATTCTCAGTGGATTTCTGCCTTGTCTGACCTTTTTTGTTGTATTCTAGTCGTCGTCTTCGTCTATCTCATAATTACTTGAATATAGCACAAATGTTTTCTTGTAGAGGCTTCGTCTTGTGCTGTATAACACAAAGCTCATCAGATAATTATACGGCACGCTGAGTTTTGGGTATTTCTGTATCTCTCATGATAAACTAGGCGCTCCTTGTCTATGTGGGTAAGGATCGTTCAGACCATGGTGTTAAGCCTGAGTTCCTGTCTTTTCACAGACAAGGAATGTTCGCCATGTTAAGGGGTGTTTTTTTATTTATTAGTGGTAGGATAAATTTATGAACAAAATTTTTATGCTATGCGGCTTACCGTTCCTATTAACAAAAAATTTGATTCAAATAAAATAAAAAAAAATAAGTTAGATCTAAAACTCGATCTTTTCTTTTTCGTTCAGCAAAAACTTTTTTGACTTTCGTGCTCCTTTTAGATCGAACCAACTTATCTTCAAAGTCACTTTCTTGCCTTTTACTTCGTCAATAACTATCTTATCTGCTAGCTTGACAAGTTCACTTATTGTTTGATTTGCCATTTCATTTCAACTGAAATATTTTTCAATTTATTCTTTGGGAATAAACTTTTGACACTTTGAATTAAACAAAATTCAACGAAAAT
>DATFDB010000020.1:0-3226 GCA_035252445.1 Nitrosotalea sp.
TTTGAGAGTATCAAAGATTGGTTTGGGATCTGGAACACCGATATATTTTCGCGTAAAATTAGGTTCTGCATTTCCTTTAAAATCAACTGTTATGCAATCAAGAAACTCATTCATCATCTTTACAGTTTCTGGAGTATCATATCCATTTGATACAAAAATATTGAACAAGCCATTTTTCCTTGCAATGACTCCACAGTCCCTAGCAAACTCGATAAATATTGATGGCTGATTGTATGTATAGGCAATTCCCTGAGAGCCAGATTTTATGGCCAAGTCAACCACTTCCTCGGGACTCAAATCTGTGCCTTCTATCTTTCTTCTCTGACTGATATCATAATTCTGACAATATTTGCAAAGCCAGTTGCACCCCGTTGTTGCAATGGAAAATATGCTTGACCCTGGTTTGTAGTGAGTTACAGGTTTTTTCTCAATTGGATCCACATGACCTGTTATTACTTTACCATATGCCAAAAGATTGAGCTTGCCATCTGTGTTTGATCGTATGCCGCAAAGACCAATCTGATCTTTTCCAATCTCACAATATCTAGCACATGCTGTACATCTTACCTTATCATTTGGTAGCTTTTGATAAAGGACTGCCTCTTTTGTCGTCATCGATATTTTCTTCATTTAATCATATAAGCTATGATGTAATGGCATGCTGCGGTTTGACTTTTTCCGGTTGCAGTTTCTTGATTGCATTTTCAAAGTCTTCTTGTGTTATCTTTATCGATTTGACAGACTTTTCTTTCTTGTCTACATATCTCCTTATTGCACTCATTGCAGCCCTGTTGCAAACACCCTCAATCTCTGCACCACTAAATCCATCCGTCAGCTCTACAAGTTTTGCAAAGTCTATACCGGTTGCAAGCGGCTTCTTTTTTGTGTGTATCTCAAATATGTTTTGGCGTCCCTTTGAATCTGGTTTTGGCACTTCGATTATTCTATCAAATCTTCCCGGTCTGAGCAATGCGCTATCTATCAAATCCATTCTATTAGTTGCTCCAATCACTAGTACATCATGTAACTCTTCAAGTCCATCAATCTCAGTCAAAAGTTGAGAGACAATCCTTTCCGTTACATGTGAATCTGAGCTGCCAGAGCTTCTGCTGGGTGCAAGAGCATCCATCTCGTCAAGAAATATGATGCAAGGAGCTGCTTGACGTGCTTTTCTGAATACCTCACGCACTCCTTTTTCTGATTCTCCAACCCATTTTGAGAGCAATTCTGGTCCCTTGATGCTGATAAAGTTAGATTCTGTTGTATGTGCAACTGCTTTTGCAATCAAAGTTTTTCCGGTACCAGGAGGGCCATACAAAAGAATTCCTTTTGGAGATTTAACATCTGCATGTTCAAATGCTTCTTTGTGTTTCAGTGGCCACTCTACTGCCTCGTGAAGTTCATTTTTTAATGATTCCAAACCGCCAACATCTTCCCACGTAACGTTTGGTACTTGAACTAGAACTTCGCGTAACGCAGATGGTCTTACTTCTTTTAGTGCGTCTTTAAAGTCGCTTTCAGTTATCACTATTTTTTGCAAAACTTCTGCCGGAATCTTTTCTTCTTCCAGATCAATGTCAGGCAATATTCTTCTCAAAGATCTTATTGCAGCTTCTTTTGCAAGAACTTCAAGATCGGCCCCTACAAAGCCATGAGTCACCTTGGCAATTTGTTCAAGGTTCACCTTTTCATCAAGCGGCATTCCTCTTGTGTGAATGTCAAGTATCTCTTTTCTTCCAATGTTGTCTGGTATTCCTATCTCAATTTCTCTGTCAAATCTACCCGGTCTTCTCAGGGCTGGATCAATCGAGTCTGGTCTATTGGTAGCTGCAATTACTACAACCTTTCCTCTTGATTTCATTCCATCCATTAGTGTCAATAATTGCGATACAATTCTTTTTTCAACTTCGCCTGTTACTTCTTCGCGTTTGGGTGCAATAGAATCGATCTCATCTATGAAGACTATGCTTGGTGAGTTTTCTTCTGCCTGTTTGAACAACTCGCGCAGTCTTTCTTCGCTCTCTCCATAGAATTTGCCTATTATTTCAGGACCGCTAATTGAAATAAAGTGAGAGTTGGTTTCTCCCGCTACGGCTTTGGCAAGCTGTGTCTTTCCTGTTCCTGGCGGGCCATACAAAAGAACCCCTTTTGGTGCCTCAACTCCAAGTTTTTCAAATAATTCAGGATGTCTCATGGGTAGTTCAACCATCTCACGGATTTTCTGTACCTCGTTTTTAAGACCGCCCAGGTCATCATATGTAACTCTAGGAACAGAATTGTCAACGGTCTTGGTAATTGAGCCTAGTTTGAATTGTGTCTGAGCTGTAACCACAACAGGTTTTCCAGATGGTGCAGTGTTAGCTATTACAAGTTGAGTCTTTCCGCCAAGCTGTGTAGTTACTATGAGTGTGTCTCCTGCAGTCAGTACATGTCCTATGTAATTTGCTTGCATGTATTCTTGCAAGCCTTCAGAACTTAGCTTTTCAATTGGAGAAACTGTTACTTGTTCGGCTTCTCTTGCATCAACTTTTTTTATAGAAATTTTTTCGCCGATGCCCGCTCCAATATTTTGTCTTGTAATTCCATCTATCTTTATTATTCCAGTGCCGTATTCTTCGATGGAGCCTGGCCACAACTTGGTATGGCTTTTTCTATTTCCTGTCAATTCCAAAATGTTTCCAGTCTCCCAGTTGTTATCTTCTACAATCTTGGGATCAACTACAGCAATTCCTTTCCCAATGTGTCTCTGTGACGCCTCTGCAATTTTTAATATAATTTCATTCATAATCTTATCACCATAAAAAAAGTGGATTTATTCGACCTCCACTTTTTTTCCTTGAGGTCGTTCCTCTTCCTTCAGCTTGAATCTCACTTCAAGAATTCCGTTGGCATAAGTTGCCTTGACAGAATTTTCATCTACTTTTTGTTTGATGGGTATTTTGGTATGATACTTCCTTTCTCCATGTTCCGCATCTAGCAAAACAGTGCGTCCAAGTACTTCGATCTTGATGTCATTTTTTTCTACTCCCGGCATCTCGGCTACAACCTTGAGTACCTTTTCTTTATCATCTACGATGACATCTGCAAAAGGCTCTCTTGTTTCTGCAGTTGGAAGAAGGTTTTGTCGAACGTTTCCATACTCTTTTACTACTGGCTTGCCATCAGGACCTATTGTTACAGAATATCCGTAATAATATGGACCAAATGTCTCCATGTTAGCCGAGCT
>DATFDB010000021.1:0-11690 GCA_035252445.1 Nitrosotalea sp.
TATTGCAATGTCTATCATCTTGGAATCATGAGTTGCTATTGCAAACTCATTGCCGTCTGAAAAAAGAGTCTTTACAAGTTTTGCATAGTTTTCATCCACTTCATGTCTTGTCTTGTAAGCTGTCTTTTTGCTCTCCCTGTAAGCACCTTTCACTAACCGAATCTTTGCGCCGTGTTCAAGAAGCATCTTGACATCCTGCTCGGTGCGTCTAAGATTTGCCTGTATGGCTATGCCGGTCCTCTCATATTTTTCAAATAATTCTAGATAGATTCTAATTGTATCATCCGTGTACTCGGAAGACTCCATGTCTATCCAGACAAAGGACTGGGATCTTGTGGCTTCTCCTATTATCCTCTCAAGATTTTCTTTACAGCCGTTTACATTTTTTGAGAGGCCTACCTGTGTGGGCTTGATAGATATGCCTCCTGTGACCCTGAATTTGCGTAGGTTTGAAACCAGCGAAAAATATTCTGAAACTGTATTTTCAATCTGTTCTTTTGATGTCATGTGTTCTCCAAGCTTGTTGATTATTGCATTCATTCCCTTCTTGTTTGCATCTCTTGCAGAGCGTACTGCTTCTTCCATGGTATCGCCTGCAATCCACTGTTTAGCAATCCTGAAAAGAAATTTTTCGATTAATGTAGATTCATGTTTATCCAATTCTACTTGATTTTGCCATGATACGTAATTCAATTTTATGTTATTGCCAGCAAAGCCAAGAACAGATTTAACAAGGTATTATGCCAAGAAACAATGGATTGAAAAGAATAGGGCTCTTGGGCTGTGGAGCAATAGGAACTGAGATTGCACTTGCAGTAGACTCTGGTAAGATTCCAGCAAAACTCACACATGTATTTGATTTTTCAAAAGAGTCATCGGCCATTTTGATCTCAAAACTAAAAAACAAACCTGTGATAACAGAAAATGTAGGACTGCTTGCAGCATCTCCTGTAGATCTAATAGTGGAAGCAGCATCACAAGACGCCGTTCGAGATAACGCTCTTTCCATTCTTCAAAACAGAAAAGACCTGATGATAATGAGCGTGGGAGCGTTACTGGATGAATCAATATTTGACATTGTGCTTGAAGGGTGCAAGGACTTTGGAAAACATGTCTATTTGCCGACTGGAGCCATTGCAGGACTTGATGCCGTGCGTGCAGTAAAAGACGAACTTGATTCTCTAGTGCTTGTCACAACAAAAAACCCCAAGGCACTAAAAGGCGCCAAGTTTTTTGAAACATCAACAATAGACCCAGACAAGATAAACAAGCCCACTATCATATTTGAAGGAGCAGCGCAAGAAGCAGTAAAACTATTTCCCTCAAACATCAATGTTGCAGCACTTCTTAGCATTGCGGGAATAGGAAGTACAAAGACTAGGGTCAGGCTGGTGGCAGATCCAAATACTGACAAGAACACCCATGAGATAGAGGCTAGCGGCAAGTTTGGCCGATTCTCAATCAAGGTTGAAAACGTACCTAGTCCAAGCAACCCAAAAACAAGCAGACTTGCAACACTGTCTGCAATAGAGTGCCTGAGAAAGATTTGTGGCAGTGAAATCCAGATAGGAACATAATTGGCAAATATTGCCACGATGTATTTGTTTGACCGTTAAATTTGTCAATATTATTACGATTTAAATGGAAAGAAAGACCAGCTTAATTTCGCGTTGGATTTAAAATCTGAGATCCTCAAACTAAAGAAGCAAAAAGACGCACTGATTCTGGCACACAACTATCAACTGCCTGAAGTGCAAGATATTGCAGACTATGTAGGGGACTCGCTTGGCCTTTCTCGCCAGGCAGCAAAGACTGATCAAAAAATGATTTTGTTTTGCGGGGTTCATTTTATGGCAGAGACTGCCGCAATCACATGCCCAAACAAAAAGGTGCTAATTCCAGATCTTGGTGCAGGATGTTCTCTTGCTGATACAATAAACGCAGAGCAGGTACGAAATTGGAAGAGTGAACATCCGGGTGCAGTGACTGTAGGATATGTAAATACATCTGCCGAGGTTAAAGCCGAGCTTGACTATTGTTGCACTTCATCAAACGCAGTAAATGTAGTAAAATCGATTCCAGCTGACAAAGAGGTATTGTTCTTACCTGACATGTTTCTCGGTTCGTACGTTGCCAAGATGACTGACAGGAAAAATATGTACATCTGGGCAGGCGAGTGCCACGTACATGCAGGAATAAGGCCGCAAGAGGTAAAGGAAAAATTAGCCCAATATGCAAATGCCGAGTTTCTTGTTCATCCAGAATGCAGTTGCACCTCTTCTGTTATGTATGATGTTGCATGTGGCGACTATGGCGCAAGACAGGTCCAGGTATTGTCTACCGAAGGAATGATGAATCACGCAAAGAGTTCTGCTAACAATACATTTGTGGTGGCAACCGAGACTGGAATACTGTACCGAATGAGAAAGCAAAACCCCGGAAAGGAGTTTATTGCCATGTCTGATTCTGCAGTGTGCAAGTACATGAAGATGATAACACTCGACAAGGTCTACGCGTCACTGATGGAAGAAAAGTACGAAGTAAAGGTACCGCGAAACGTTGCTCAAAAGGCACAACTTGCAATAGAACGCATGCTTGCAATCAGCTAAACTTCAAGGCTTAGATCAAGCCCTGATACCGAACTTGTGAGTTTTCCAATAGAAATCATGTCGACGCCAGTTTTTGCATATTGTCTTATGTTTGACATGTCTATTCCTCCCGATGCTTCTATTCTCACTTTTTTTCTGAGGCCTAGGTGTTTTAAGGTCTTGATTATCTGTACAATCTCTTTTGGAGATATGTTGTCAAGCATTATGATTGATGCCCCCTCTCTTGCCGCCATTACTGCATCATCTAGGTTTTCAACCTCGACCTCGAATTTCTTATAATGTCTCTTTGCAGAACGCACTAGCTCAAGAAATGATTTTGCAGCTGCAATATGATTGTCCTTTATCATTACCATCTGGTCCAAGGTCATGCGGTGTCTTTTTCCTCCACCTATCTCAACTGCTTCCTTGTCAAATATGCGAAGACCTGGTGCAGTCTTTCGTGTTGAATAAAGGTCAGTTTTGGAACTTGCGCTCTTGATTATCTTTACAAATTCCCTTGTCTTTGTTGCAATCCCGCTCATTCTTGAAAGGAGGTTTAGTGCAGTCCTCTCACATGACAAAACAGAGTACGCAGGTCCTGTGATTGTCATTATGATATCATTTGGCACCACCTTGGAGCCATCATTTTTTAAAACCATAACGCGACAACCCCTTGACGAAAACATTTCTTTAGCATAACGTACACCTGCGACAATGCCATACTGGCGAGAAATTATTTTTGCAGATATTTTTTTCCTTGGAAGAAGCTTGCTTGTAATGTCACCTCTGCTGATGTCTTCTTTGAGAAATACTTCTAGTGCTTTTTTTGCACGAGTGTGCAATCTAAGTTACCTTGAGTGCGTATTTTCCTTTCTCGGTTATTCCTAAAGATTTTGCAACTACGGAATTTACTGGGTCTACTATGAGTACAGCGCCGCGCCAGTCTGGTGTAAGGTCTGATGATTTACAAATTGGACAGACTTTGCCAATTGTTACACCCTTGCATTTGCGACAAGCCATTTCTCTGACCATTTCTTATCATTTGGTCTCCGGATGTTTTGTTTTTTCAGCAGCTCCTGCCGGAGGTGTTTTTGGTTTCTTTACCTCTGCTGTAGCTGCTGCGGCTGGATTCTTACTCTTCTTTATCTCTTCTTCAATCCATTCGTCTGCTCCAAGGAATGGCTGTCTGCAAGTAATTCCTACTTTCATGGCAGCAGTCTTGCCAAGTGATACTGCAGTGATTCTAGCTCGTAGTGTAGTGCCAATCTTCATTGTTCTTCCACTCTGGTTAGCTAAAATCATGCCAGACTTGACATCGCTTTTGAGATAGTCGTCCATTATCTGTGACAAATGTAACAACGCATCCGTTGCACCAATTCTTACAAATGCTCCAAAATCTGTAATTTCAACAATTTCTCCTCTGACAATTTCTTGAAGCTTTGGATAGAATGTAAGTGCGGTAAACTCTACTCTATGATAAGTTCCTCCGTCTCCTGCAATTATTTTTCCCATTTTTTCTACCTTGGTGTCCATGATCATTATGACATAACCAAGCTCTGGGTTTATCATGCTCTCGTACTTTTCTCGAAGTATTGTAATGGCTGCCTTTTTGAGTGACTCGCCAAACAGTTTAGGAGGTACCCTAACTACATCAGTAAGGGTTGATATAGAAAACATCCAAAAAAACTGATAAAATTTCAATTTATGAATCTTTGGATACGATACTTTCAAGTTATTGGGAACAAATTGGACGTTTTGATCCATCACGGCTGTTTTACTGTATAGATGCTATACTAGCGGCCTATGCTGTGAGATCTTGAATATTGTCAAGTTCATGCATCAAGTTTTTTTCAAGAAGCGTAGCACGTAGGTTGTTTACGGCCCTGTGCATCTCTGCCTCCTTATTTGTGCCTGCGCAGACCAACTTTCCTGAAGCAAATAGCAGTATGACAGCTCTTGGATCTACCATTCTATGAATTAG
Source organism: Nitrosotalea sp. (assembly GCA_035252445.1). Taxonomy (GTDB): domain Archaea; phylum Thermoproteota; class Nitrososphaeria; order Nitrososphaerales; family Nitrosopumilaceae; genus Nitrosotalea. The sequence goes on from DATFDB010000021.1 coordinate 4,570, forward strand.
ACCTGGAAATTGTTCTGGTTCATACATGCATCTTGACATACTCTTGGCAGCAGATTCTAGGTGAATTCGATGTCCCATGTTTACAGATGCGACAATGTTTCTGACTGCGATTTCTAGATGATCTTTTGTAATGATCCCAGCCTTTTGCAACTTTTCCACCACTGTTCTTATTGCAATCACTGCTTGATTCTCAGATCGTGTACCTGTGCATACCATCCTTCCAGAAGTGAATATGAGCGTAGTTGACTTTGGAGAACGCATCTTGAATATCAATCCGGGAAAGTTTGCTTTCTTGTCTGAATCTGGAAATTCTCTGAGAACTTTCATGAGGTCGATTCTTTGGTCCACAAAACCTGTAGCCACAACATTTTCTATGCTGACTATTGGTTTTTGTTCCATCATGTACTGGACATGTACAGTACATCACATATACAAATCTTTGTTTTTCAAAATTTTTGCCTTTTTCAAATAATGGAATTATCTTAGATAACAAAGTTTGATAAAAATTTTCTAGTTTTAAATTTTATTTTTTTATGAGATATTTCTACTGAAAATAAAAAATATTATTGACTTGCCACGTGTGTTTTTGATGTTTTTTAGAATGTGATTCTCACTGGCATTGTTGAAAACACTGAATTTTTGTTATTGTATACTGTAGAAAATTTTTAGGAATTAATCTCACTTACTGCAGGAGTGAGAGCGACTTAATTGTCATGTTGGGATAGTAATACAGTGAATACCCAACCAACCTGTTATATGGAAAAATCCATTGTTGGATTTGACGGATTTGGCAGTTGCCGTACATCAAATCCCGGAGGGCAGTAAATATGCCCTCTGCATATGTTCTAATGAAATGTGAAGAGGGTAAAGAAAACGAGATTGTCAAAAACTTGAGCAGGACGGGTTACATGAAGGAAGTTCAGCCAACTATTGGTCACTATGACTTGGTAGCAAAGTTGACTTTTCCTAATACAGATTCCCTTGATGGGATAATTGAGGAGATTCTCTGTGATGATAATGTTCGCTCAACTCGAGTTCTACGCATGAATGAGACCATGGAATCTGAGTAAATTTTAGAAAACCCTGTTATTGCGTAAAGAGAATATTATGTCCTAGCTAACTGGTTGATTTATGGGCATGACGTAACTAATGGGTATCCATGACACCCCCCCTAAAATGTACCATTTATTCCCATTTAACACACGCACACCCAAAATCTTCTCAAATTCATTTTTTGACTTGCTCGTGAACTTCTCGCCTATGTTTAAATATCGTTCACAAGAATTTTTTTTCGTATGGTATCAGTCGACCAAGTTTTACAGACTTTGAGTACAGTAATTGATCCCGATTTGAAAAAAGACATTGTCTCAATGGGAATGATAAAGGATCTTGAAATTAACGGAAATGACATAAAATTTACCTTAGAATTAACAACTCCTGCATGTCCGTTCAATGATCAGATAGAGCAAGATGTCAGAAAGGCGATATCGACGATTTCTGGCGTATCAAAGACCGACATCAAGGTTACAGCCAAAGTCATGGAAGGGCGTGCACTAAGCATGGATGAGATGCTTCCAACAGTCAAGAACATCATTGGTGTTGCAAGTGGGAAAGGGGGAGTAGGCAAGACAACAGTATCTGTGAATCTGGCACTTGCTCTTGCTAGGACCGGTGCCAAGGTTGGAATCCTGGATGCAGACATTTACGGCCCAAGTGTTCCGCTCATGCTTGGGATGGGCAAATCTGCAATGGAAGTTGAAAACAACAAACTACAGCCTGCAGAATCTCACGGACTCAAAGTAGTCTCATTTGGGTTCTTTGCAGACCAAGATCATCAAGCTGCAATATATCGTGGACCTATAATTTCAGGAATATTGAAACAATTTTTGGTAGACACAAACTGGAATGATCTTGATTACTTGATTGTAGATCTTCCTCCAGGTACGGGAGACATTCCATTGACATTGGCGCAAACAATTCCAATTACTGGAATAGTTGTTGTAACAACACCGCAAGAGGTAGCAAGCAATGTAGCAGTAAAGGCATTTGGAATGTTTCAAAAACTCAACGTGCCAATTATTGGAGTGATAGAAAACATGAGCTATTTCAAATGCGACAATTGCAACACAAGTCACTACATCTTTGGAAAAGAAGGTGCAAAAAGGATGAGTGAAAAATACAACTTGCCATTTTTAGGCGGAATTCCATTAAACCCTGGTATCATGGAAAGTTCTGATACTGGCAGACCTGCCATTGTGACTGACCCTAACTCTTCTCATTCTCAAGCATTCATGATAGTGGCAAAGAACGTTGCCGCAAGATGCAGTGTAATTGCAGCCCAGCTTGGCGAAGAGATGAAGGCAGAAGCAACTACATAAAAAGAGAATACTATAAGATATCTCGTGCATCTACCAGAAAACCTTCGTGAAAGCCTCAAAAAACCAATGGGTTTTCTCATACCTGACTCTGATACATCAAAAGAAAACATTCTGAAATTTATCCCAAAAGGTACATTTTTGATAACAGTAGGGGATGCCACAACTGAAAAAATGATAAAGTTTGGACTAGACCCGTCATTGCAGATTGTAGATTCATTGGAAAAGAGAAAAAAAAGAGAGCTGCCTCTTGGCAACGCAAAAACTGTTCTTCGATGCTCCAATCCACCAGCTGAAATCACCCCTGAAAGTATAGAGTCAATAAAAAAAGCGTTTGGGGGAGAGTCGCCTGTACGAATACTGGTAGATGGAGAAGAAGATCTCTTGGTTCTGCCTGCAGTATTGCATGCACCAAAAAATTCCATTGTCATGTATGGTCAACCAAATGAAGGCTTGGTAATAGTGGTGGTTGACTCGGAGGCACGAGAACAAGCACAGAAAATCATGAATGCGATGATCTGAGTTTTTGCAACCGGTTCTATGTCATTTCGGAAAAGACTGTTTTTATGACCTGCCGCAGTTGATATTCTGGGTATGATGAGCCGGTGGCTGTATGATTTGTGATTAAGCTACACATTCTCTGACCCTTTACTACTTTATTGGTAAAACTGCAAAATTGCACCAACTCTTGTATGATATTTGACAATGGAAATTAAACTGATTCTGGAAGAATCTGAAATGTGCATCTTGACTATAGCCTGCGATTTAAGATACTTGAAAAAGTTGGAATTTATTCAACCAGATTTGGGATCACAGAACCAAAAGTAGTACTAACTACAAGAGAGGTTCTAGAGTTGCCAAAGGAGATCACGCAGGGAAGAAGAACTTCAGCCTACAAATATCTTGGAGTCTCATACATGATGCATAATCTTGTATTCATAAACGTCAAAAAGATCCCTGACGAAAAGACGCTTGAAAACACCATAGTGCATGAGCTCATACATCTGAGATTTCCATACTTGAGTCACGGAAAGCGTTTCAACAAGCTTGTTCGACATGGATTGGCAGGGAAAATTTTCAAACCATATAGAAAAAGATATAAAAATTCAACTTAAAGTAATTTTTAATCAACTCATTGTGACATTCTATGCAAAAAGTAAGATAAATTTACATAAATACTTCATACGTTTTCTATCACTCGATGACGCTCAAAGAGGTTGCAGTACCCGTGGGCGCTTCGATTATCTCATTTATTGTTGCAGCAGTGCTTGCAGGATGGGTCTCAAAGCAAAAACCAGGCACGCAACAGATGCTTGATATTTCAAACGCAGTCAAAGAAGGAGCAGTCGCTTTTCTCAAACGAGAATTCAAGATAGTTATCCCAATTGCAATAGGGATTGCAGTGGTTATAGGCGTGGCAATTGGTTATTCAAACGGGATCGCTTTTGCCGTGGGCGCAGGTCTGTCTGCTGTTGCAGGCCTTGTTGCACTAAAGATAACAGTAAAGGCAGCAGTGCGGGCAGCAAATGCTTCCGGAAAGGGCCTTGGGCATACATTTGCACTTGCATTTAGGGGAGGTGCCACAGTTGGCCTGGTGGTTCCAGCCATGGCCTTACTTGCAATAACTCTATTGTATCACTTTTTCCAAAACCCAATAACAATTGCAGGAGTAGGGATTGGTGCAAGTCTAATCGCGCTTTTCATCAGGGTAGGTGGAGGCATATTCACAAAGGCAGCTGATATGGGTGCAGACCTTGTAGGGAAAGTAGAGGCAAACATACCAGAAGACGACCCAAGAAACCCTGCTACTATAGCTGACAACGTCGGAGATAATGTAGGGGATGCAGCAGGAATGGGCTCCGACATTTACGAATCATACATTGTTACAATGTTGGCATCGTTATTGCTTGCGGCGCTTATTGGAAGTGAACAAAATTTCTTTTATCCTATGCTAATTGGAGCGTCTGGCCTTATTGCATCTATTATTGGAATTTCCACAATTGGCCCGCGAAAGATAGATGATGTCAACAAACCTCTTGCGCGTGCATTCTATGTTTCTGCAGCTATTGCAATTGCGCTAAATTTTGTCTTCACTTGGCTATTTCTTGATCATTCCGCGTTATCATATGCAATGTTTGGAAGCACGGTTGTTGGAGTTATACTAGTTCCTGTAATACAGAGAATTACAGATTATTTCACAAGTTACAGGTTCAAACCCGTTCAAGAAATTGAAGCTTCAGCAAAGTGGGGCTATGCATCGTTGACATTGATGGGGATAATTCAAGGGATGCGTTCAACTGGGCCATTCATGATTGCAATTGTGGTCTCACTTGCACTATCATACGTAATTGTCTCGTCAGCAGCAGAGGGATTGCAGGTAGATCAATCACAAATCGTTCTATATGGCATATTTGGAACGTCGCTTACTGCTATGGCCATGTTAAGTTTGGCAGGCATAGTTTTGAGTATTGATGCATTTGGTCCAATAAGCGACAATGCTGGAGGAATTGTTGAGATGACTGGTATGGGAGAAGAAAATCGTAAAGTAACTGATGAAATTGATGCGGTAGGAAATACAACAAAGGCGGTAACAAAGGGATTTGCAATTGCAAGTGCAGGGCTTGCAGCGCTTGCAATGATTCAGGCATTTCAATATGAGGCAGGAAAATTGTTTGATCTTGTTGGTAACAAAATAATTCGACATGATCCTACAAGCTCAATACATTATGCGTTAAACTACAGTTTATCAAACCCAGCAGTTGTTGTCGGACTTCTTGTCGGTGGACTATTGCCGTTTTTCATCACAAATCAGTTAATGTCTGCAGTCGCAAGGGCTGCATCTAAAATGGTTGAAGAGATTCGAAGACAGTTCAAAGAATATCCTGATATTTTGACTTACAAGACAAAGCCTGACTATGCCAAGTGTGTCGATGTTGCAACGGTAGCATCATTGAGAGAGTTGTGGAAATCTGCTTCTATTACCATTGCAGCCCCAATCATTTTGGGAGTTTTAATTGGACCGCCAGCAGTAGTAGGTTTGCTTATGGGGGCTGTTATTACCGGCATCTTTCTTGCTTTCCATCTTGCAAATACTGGTGGTGCATGGGATAATGCCAAAAAATACATGGAGATCAAGGGAAAAAAGGGCACAGAAGAACACAAGATTGCTATTGTAGGTGATGTGATTGGTGACCCATACAAAGACACTGCAGGTCCAGCACTTAACACTGTCATAAAACTACTAAATACAGTGGCAATCGTGTTTGTATCGGCGTTTATTGCGGTAATAATGCTCTAGCTTGTAGGCTTTTCGTCGTCTACAACCATGGTCATGTCGAGCTCATCAATCTGAGCCTCAATCGTACGTCTCATGGCATCGTTATGTTCCTTGCAAAACTTGAAGAAACCGTCTACTGTCTCAAAACACCCGCATATCCATTTCGTAGATGCGTCACCTTCTACTGTTAGCTTGTGATATTTGCTGCCCTTTGTCATGACATAAAATAATTTAAACAATCTAAAAAGAGTTTTCAAAAATAGTAAAATTAAAAATTAAAAAGATAGTGCTATGGACAGCCTTCCATCTTTTGGATGAAGTATCCTTTTGACTTGATCTCGTTTGCAATTGGCGGAGGTGCTCCCTGTGAGTGGCAAAACTGACATTCTTCAGTTGTAACCTTGGAATCGCCTTCACCGATGCTCTTTAGCCATTCTTTTGCATACTGGATCGCCTTTTGATGATCCTTGACTTCTGTGATGACATCAAAATGCATCGTATGACCATCTTTTGCTTCCACGTATGTATCGTATACATGAATTTCCATGTTTTTGATGGGCAGAAAAGGGATATTTAATCTAAATCATGCAGGTTTTTATTGTGATACATAAAGTAAGGGTCGATCTTTCAAAAATAAAGAACATTATTCTTGAACTAGATGACACAATTGCGCCAAAAACAGTAAGTTCATTTCTTGACTGTTTACCGCTTGATGTGAAAATAAATGTCTGGGGAGAAGAACTCTACACTGACAAAACTCCAGTGAGTGCGGATGCAGAAAATTCAAAATTGGTTGTAGATAAAATGGATGTAGCTTTTTGGCCTCAAGGAAATGCGATCTGCTTGTTTTTTGGACCTACGCCAATCAGCTCAAAGGGCGAGATAAAGCCCATTCTCCTGTAAATGTAATGGGAAAAATACAGAAAACAAAGACAGATTTTCTCAAAAACATGCGTGACGGTGCACGGGCTGTTTTTGTCCTAGAGTAAGTCTTTTACGTTACCGACGTGTACTCTTTGTCATTGTGGGGACAAAAGTCTGAATTCAAGTGTAAAGATTGTAGCGCGACCTTTGTAGACAAAGAACACTTTGAGCGTCATAAAAAAAACATACACAAGCAATAATGCTCAAATAACTGTCACATTGATTGGAATAATCGTCGATTCTAAAATATATGCCCGAATATCATCATTTGTGTTGGAATAGATAATCCATGGTATGGGGTTTATCTCCATGTATTGTCGGTCTGTGGAAGAAGGATATGCAGCAGAATTTGGATGCGAGTGGAATATTGCTATTACCTCTAGTTTCTTTTTTTCCGATTCTGCATAGGCCTTTATGAGTTCGTCATTTGATATTGTAAAATTAACAGGTGAAGGTTCTATGTTTTCTGTTAGGAAAACCTCATCTATTGAAAACTTTTCTTTCTCGCTTTTTCCAAATAATATGGCACATGACTCGTTTGGTTC
>DATFDB010000022.1:0-2958 GCA_035252445.1 Nitrosotalea sp.
AATCTGACAAAAATTTATAAGCTTTTTGCTGTAACCTGTATTATTGATAAATTATAAAACATATCTAATTTTCCTTTTTGGATCACTTGCGGTCAGTATTGGATTACAGATGCTCCTACCATGGCCATATGGCCTAATAGCGGCGCTTGCTATTTTCATAGTATTCCCATTATTTATGAGAAATAGAGCTCTCAAAAGAATGGGAGGTTTTGGAACAGATGCCGGAGCAGGAAGTGGAGGCGGGTTTTTCGGCCAAGGACAAGGAATCAGATACATTTGCCTTGCGTGCAACAACAGATTCAAAGGCGGTATATGTCCAAGATGCGGTTCTAAGATGAAAAGAGCAGACTTCTAGAAAAAGAAATGACTCTCGAGGAATTAAGAAGTAAAGCTTTATTCCAAAATACCATAGATACTTGGATAATGCTTTGTGAAGAGAGCAGTGCAGATTGGTACTCTCCAGAAAATTACAAAAAATTCATGGCACATCTATTTCAAAATGGACTCAAGTTACAAAAATTTCCTTTGTGCATAAAAGAATCAGGTGGGATGTACCAAAGAGGAAAGGACAAGACGCAGTTTGCAGAAACCCTTGCACAGTCTACAGATCCAAATGCAGCAGCATATACAGTCAGGCTCAGTGACGAAACAATAAAGATAATTCGTCAGTTCAATCCTAGCGTCGTAGTTTAGGATTAACTATCGAATCCATCGCATGTCCAATAAAGACAAAGGCGAGACCTGTTAGTGCAATCATTATTCCGGGTGGCAGTATCCACCACCACAATCCTCTATCTGCAGCTCCATATGCACTAGCATCGTGCAATATCTGGCCCCAAGTAGGAAATGTTGGGTCTCCTAAGCCTAGAAAGCTTAGCCCTGCTTCAGTAGTAATTGCAGCTGGAACTGAGATAGCAATACTTGCAAATGCATATGGAAGAAGCTGTGGCAGCACATGTTTGAAAATTATCTTGAAATCTTTTTGCCCCATAAGTTTTGAAGCTTCGATATACTGCAATGTCTTAATCTGCATCGACATACTTCTTGATACCTTTGCTATTCCCACCCATCCAAATACTACCAAAAATCCCACAATGAGAAATATGCTATTACCTATAGTCACGGCCAGAATTATCAAAAGAGGCAATGCAGGCATGGCATATATGATATCATTGAAACGCATCATGACCTCATCGGTTGTTTTCCCTTTGAATCCTGCAAACACACCATAGAGTAACCCCAACACGACAGATCCTATAGATACAGTTATTCCAATAAAGAGTGCAAGTGGAGTACCCCACAAGATCCCAATTGCCAAGTCTCGTCTCAATTCGTCTGTTCCCATAAACCCGTATACTTTGCCTCCTAGAACAAATTTTGATTGATCAAGCGTTACGTTCCCATCTGCATCATAAACTGTGACTTTGAACACGTAGAGTCCTTTTAGAACTGTATTTTGGTCAAGATTTGAGAAGACTAGGTCTTGCGAAGAAATTGAGTCTACAGGAAAGAAAAATTGGAGCTTATTTTGTACGTTCTTTTTCATGGAGTTATCGGTGGAAAACATCATTCCCTGAAATGTTGTCGTCCCTGTTGAATATGGCAGAGATGATGACATTAGTATAGAACTTGCGCCGTCAGGGCGTGTTACCGATAGTTGTATCAGAGGAGAACCGCTGTATCTTGCATCATATTGATAGATAAAGTCGCTTGGAAATGAGTCATACTTGTAATTTACTACAAATACATCTGTTACAACAGAGATCCCTCTTGATTCTTGATAATGTTCTTGAGGTTTCAAGATCAAGTGTTCCGGAATCTTTTGAGCTAGAAAATAGTTTACCCAGGCAGGTAATGCAGATTTGGGATAGACAAGCCAGCTTGCAGGGTCATTCCATTCCTTAAAAGTCTCTGCAGGTATTGTCATAAAAGCAACAATCGACATACAAACCAATACGGCTATAATTCCAATTCCAACTAGTGCTATGCTACTTCTTGCAAATTCTTTCCAAACTTCTTTTGCCGAAAAACTCATTGTCTCCTCACCCTTGGGTCAAAGTACGCATACAGGACATCTGCAAGAAATATGCTAACAAGAAAGAATGCTGTTAAGACATATGTTGCACCAATTATTACTGGAAGATCAAGCACGCTTATTGCCTCGTAATATAGTCTCCCCATTCCAGGCCAATCAAATACTGCTTCGGTAATTATTGCACCTCCAAGAGATCCTGAAAGGCTTAGGGCAAGGACAGTGACTATAGGAGGAGCTGCATTCTTTAATGCATGATTGTAAAGTATTTTTTTCTTGTTTATCCCTATTGTCTGCTTTGCCATGATAAAGTCCTCTTGTAATATTCCAACCAGAAAATTTCTGACAAGATAAGCCCAAGAGCCAAATCCAATCAAGACAAGCGTAATCAATGGTAACGCCATGTGATACAGAAGAGACATCAAATATCCAGGATCTGTCACTGAAACGTCAGGAGTTGCCCTTGCTGGAAATATAGGATAGACAAAGGCAAACAAGAATATCATGATAAGTCCTATCCACCAGACAGGGAAACTGCTGCTCACTATTGCAAAACCTGATGTTAATTTATCAATTTTTGAGTTTACCTTGCTTGCAGCAATTGCACCAAGCAATATACCAAATAATGAAACTATAGCAGTTGCAGTAGTGAAAAGTAGTATTGTTCTTGGAAGTTTTTCAAGTATGATGTCTTTTACATCGGAAGAACCGGTATCGCTTGTAAGAAACTTGGCATGACCAAAATCAAGTGTCAGAATTTTATACATTGCCAGCCCTAGCCTTTGCGGCGTATACCATGGCTGATCAAGTCCAAGTGCAAGCATTCGTTGTTTTATCTGGTCGTGTACGTATGAGTCAAGTTGTTCAGGAGTCTTGAAGCTTGAGACAAGAGATTTGTTGTTTGTTATCTGTTGCCTGATCTCAAG
>DATFDB010000023.1:0-5296 GCA_035252445.1 Nitrosotalea sp.
TCGGCATATCTGAAGAAAAATAATTTTTCTGTCAAGGCAGTTCCAACATCTTTGCAAATAAAAATGGAGGCAGAAAACGGCCGCATACCAATCATAGAACCAGATCAGATAGACCACATTGATATTGTTTTTGATGGAGCAGACCAGATAGATTCAGATGGAAATATGATAAAGGGGGGAGGGGGTGCTCTACTGCGGGAAAAAATTCTCATCAGTATAGCAAAAAAAACTGTAATCATTGCTGACGAGACAAAGTTTACAAAAAAACTCAATAAACGCATTCCAGTTGAGGTTCATCCGTTTGCAAGAAATACTGCAGCAATAAAAATTAGAAAACTTGGAGGCAAGCCACACATACGGCTGCTTGAAAGAGGATACCCGTTTGTGACAGAAAACGGTAACATCATACTTGACTGCGATTTTGGTACAATATCAAAGCCGAGTACGCTTGCAACAAAAGTAATAGAGATTGCAGGGGTAATGGAAGTTGGCATATTTTCCAAGCCCGATATAATCTACAAGGCAAAAGAGAACGGCAAGTTTGAGACTTTATGACATATTTCTTGGAATAAATTTTCCATAGCCTGGTTTTACCACTACTCTTCCATCTTCTGCAATAACCTCTCCTCTCACGAGTGTTTTAACAGGCCAACCCTTCAGACTCCATCCCTCGTATACCGTATAATCTGAGAATCCATCTAAAAGCTCGGCACTTGCCTTTTTTTCTTCCTTGATATCAACAAGCACGATATCTGCATCAGAGTCTTTTTGGATGATTCCTTTTTTGGGATACATTCCAAATATTTTAGCTGAGTTCATACTTGTTAGAGATGCAAGTTGTGGTAACGAGAGCCTTCCTTTGTTTACACCCTCGCTTAGCAAAATTGGCAACAATGTACCAATGCCAGGAAAGCCTGCAAGTGCATCCCAAACTGTGTCTCCACCGATTTTTAGCTTGAGTTGGTTTGCCACATGATCTGTTCCTATTGTATCAATGGTGCCTCCCTGTACCTCTTTCCAGATTCTTTGAGTATCTTTTGATGACCTAATTGGTGGCATTACCTTGGCAAGATATCCTTGCTGAGACTCGTGTGATAGTGTGAGATAGTGCGGGCATGTTTCCACAAAAATTTTGGTGCCATTTTTTCTTTGTTGCATTATAGCATCCATTGCAGCCTGCGATCCAATATGAACAAAATACAGAGTGCAGCCATACTTTCTTGCTATATCAGATGCGGTGGTAATGGATTTCACCTCAGACTCGACTGGCCTACTCTCTGACCAAGCCCCAAGCCCGTTCTTTTTTTTCTCTTTTGCTTCTCGGATTCCACACGAACACATTTGATAATCTTCGGCATGAATCAACACTGGACAGTGAAGCTTGGCTGCATTTGCAATCACTTGCTCTACAATCTTTGAGTTTGTCTCGATTCTTTGCTCAACTAACATGTTTTTTCCAGGAACCATGTCCATGTAGACGTGTCCTACTTCATCTCCGAGGTTCATGTACAACTTGAATGAAGAAATTCCTTTTTTCGTGCAGTAATCCATCTCGTCAATTTGACTTTCGTGCAATATTGATGCGTGAACTGTATAATCGACATAATGAGACTTGGCGCTTTCTGCAAGATGCAAATCAAGTTCTCTTTTGTAAGAGCCTCCCATGCGAAGCATTCTCATCATTGTAGTGACTCCACCTACTGCTGCCACCTTTGACTCGGTTACTGCTGCCTGCTCAATTGGGGAATACACCCCATAGTGAACGTGTGGATCTATCAGTCCTGGAAGTGCAACAAGACCTTTTGCATCAATTTTTTTGTCACACTGTGGAATGTCGCTTGTAAGCCCAACTATCCTTCCTTGGTCTATTACGATGTTTTTATCAATTATTCCGTTTGGCAGGACTACATGAGAATTGAGGATTATCGCATCAAAAGTCATCGTAAACTTTGCAAAAATCCCAGTATTATGCTTTGAGTAAATGAATAAAAGAAGATACTATTCTTGATAACAAAAGGGCCGGTAGTCTAGTGGTAGTGATGCCGCGTTCGCAACGCGGATGTCGGGGGTTCAAATCCCCCTCGGTCCACCTCTACACATGGTTTGAAACAGAAGATCATACTGCATATGCAAGAACATCACACCATCACAAAACAACAACACATCATCACACGGCAAATTACGAAAAAATTATGCCTGAGCTTAAAATCAGAAATTGATGACCAGCAAAAGACGACATCATAAAATCAAAAATTAAGTTAGACGAGTTTTTCTTTTTCATTAAAAAATTGTGATTGATTAGTTGTGTTTGATCTCTCTAAGCGTTTTTTGAGTATGTAGTTTAGTTCACAAAGTATTGCTTTTTTATGTGCAATATCTTCTAGCAATTCCTGTTTTAGTTTTAGAACCAGTTTGTTTACCACATCTACTATCTCGTTAATATCATAAGGTTTGTAAATTATGGCAGATGCCTTCATTTCAAGTAATTTTATTCTAGTCTCTTCTGTCATGTCAGCTGTTATCAATATGATAATAGCATCAGACTGAATTTCCCTTATCTTTTGTAACGTATAAAACCCATCATGCTTTTTCATCATGACATCCAAAAATACTACGTCTGGTCTGAGGTTTTCATATATCTTGACTGCTTCCAATCCACCATATCCTTTTCCAAGTACAGTTATGCCCTTTAGCTGCAAAAAATCAGAAAGGACAGATACTGTATCCATATCATCATCAATAACTATTGCAGTGATACCGGTATTGTTTCTGTTTACAGGCGAGTATCCCATTTACTTGTAAAGATACAGAATGTATATTTTAGATGACTTGTGTCTAGTCTGAACAAACTCATTTTTGGGTACATAGATAAGAGTTTGAAATAGACAGTGTTGAATTGTTTATGGCTCATTTTTAGGTGCGATTGCTGTCTAGCGCCATCAAGAGTTTAGCAACACCTGAGCCAATTCTTTTTACTTGCTGTTCTTGATCTTTATTTTTCATGCTTGCATCATCTCCAAGTGTCTCATGTGCCTTTGAGACAGCCGCCTGTTCAGGTATAACAAGAACTCCAATATTTTCAAGTATTGAGCGTACATGTACCAAGCCCCGCAATCCCCCCAACCCTCCAGGGGATGCGCTCATTATTCCTGCAACCTTTCCTTTGTAGCAAGCAAGTGGGGTTTCGTTGTTAGACTGGCGCGAGGTCCAATCAATTGTGTTTTTCAGCAGAGGCGAAATTGAGCTGTTATACTCTGGCGACGATATTAGAAATCCTTGGTGTGATAGCATCAATTCTTTTAGCTTGAGTGCATTTTGTGGAAGTCCTTCGTGTTGCTCAAGGTCGCCGTCATATATCGGCATCTGAAAGTTGTTCAGATCAATCACGGTAACATCTGCTCCAGCTTCTGATGCACCAGCAGCAGCAATCTTGACTAGTTTTTTATTCAATGAATCTTTTCGTGCGCTGCCTGCAAATGCAAGTATCTTGGGTTTTGTGTTACCTTGACTCATTTTTGCACAGCCTTTACCAGCTCTGAGTTTTTCTTGTATTGTATAGGTAGGTCAATCAAGACAATCTCCGTATCTCTTTGAGCTTGTAGCTTTAAGACCTCTTCGTTTTCTATCTGTGCTGCATCTCTAGTGGAAAGCACTTTGTCATTTAGAGCAATTTTTCCTTCGATGACAAAAAAATACGCCATCCTGTCTTTGTGCAAATTATAAGTTTGGGCATTTCCTGTTTCTAGATTTGAGATGTAAAATGTAGCATCTTGGCTTATTGCAAGCCTGTCTTTTTGATTAGAGTTTTTTGGACTGATTACAGGTAGCAACTTGTTTTTCCTTTCGTCTTTTGTGTATCTCTTTTGCTCCCAGGACGGTTGCAGTCCACGAGTGTCGCTAAATAGCCATATTTGCAAGAGCCGCAATGGCTTTTCACTTGAATGGTTGAATTCAGAATGAAGCACTCCAGTTCCGGCAGACATTCTTTGTATCTCACCTGGCTCTATTATTCCGTGGTTTCCAAGACTGTCCTTGTGCTCAAGTGTTCCGTCTATCACATAGGTCACAATCTCCATGTCTTGGTGTTGGTGTAAATCAAACCCGGCTCCAGGCTTGATGATATCATCATTGAAGACGCGTAATGGCCCAAAATTGACGTTGTTTGGATCGTAATAATCAGCAAAGGAAAAGTGGTGATATGTCGTTAACCAGTCACTTTCTCCTTTATAGTGTTGCATCTCTTTTGTTACTTGAATCATGTAGTAATATAGTTGAAAATTTACTTAAAACTATTTTCCAAGACAACAGATAGAAGAGGCAGTACAGACAATACCGTAGTAGATGGCCAACTACTATTACTGTCTTGGGTGCAAGAAAATCATTGTGAGTATTAATCGCGACTATGGGCCAAGATGTCCTAAATGTAAAAAAGAGGCAGACAGGACCAATTGAGTACACAAAAAACAATATACAGCTATTGCAACTAATTCAAGTGATGAAAGTATTCAATGGAAAATCAGCTGCAGAAGACTATATGTCAAATCATACATTGACTTTTTCTACTCCAGAGCTTACTCTGATGAGGTTTGCTTTCTGGCTTGGCGACATGATTCCTGATTTGAAAAATCCAGGTCAGCAGATTCCGCGAATCATGGCATTTGTGGAAGAAAAAGACTTTGCACCAGTAGCTATAGTAGATGATGACAAGTTTGTTCCAACAGGAGCTGTCAGGACAATGAGTGACAGCCTTTACGGAAACATTGGCGAGGAAGCAGGATCTAGCTCAAAGTTTTGTTCAGAATGCGGCACAAAACTTTCTGCAAATGCTAGGTTTTGTACAGAATGCGGCGCAAACCAAGACTAGACCTTATTTCCGCACTTGGTGCAAAACTTGGATGTTGGTTTGAGAGGCGCACCACACGAATTACATGTTGGGCCTCCATCAGAGCCTTTTGGCAGTAGTGTAGGGTCAGGCGTAGGCAAAACACCCGGCGTTGAAAATGCAGACGCCGCTGAGATAACAGACGGTGGACGACCTGTTCCTGGCAGTGTTGCTGCCGTAACTTGTGAGGCCTGGGTGCTGCCAAAACTCATTCCGCTAGGCATTGTACCACCACTTGATGCGCCAGTCTGGCCCCCAGCTGTTTTATCAAGTGCTTTTTTTAATTCAAAGATTACCTTGACTGAAAGAAACTCTAAAGCAGAATAGGCAACAACATAGTCTCCAAGTTTTTCAAAAAATTCCTTGTCTGACAATTTTCCTTGTTTGTACATACCATTTGCGTCAAGAAACGAT
>DATFDB010000024.1:0-8343 GCA_035252445.1 Nitrosotalea sp.
ATGCCTAAAACCATGCCTAGAGTGGAAATAAAGGGGTATCCTAGGCATATTAACAATGTTAAGAGCCAAATTCACGCCTAGAGTGGAAATAAAGGGGTCATTTTTGGCCTTTGTTGGTTCCAAGTTAACATGATGTTCACTAGTTGTTAATTTGAACTTAGGAAGGCCCACACACCTTTCCTTCCACTCTAGCTTTATTAAAAAAAATTTTTTTAAGAAAATAAAAATAATTAATGATATACTAAATTTGAATTAGTTATTCTATTCTAATCTAATTAGTATGGTAGAGTCCATATGTGGACAGAGAAGAAACGATGGTGTGTGGGTTAATGACCAAAGATCCTATCGATAAATTACTAGATGATGCGGCAAGCGGCAAATCACTATTCAAAAACAGAGAAGTGCTACATTTTACTTTCATACCTGATTTGGTGTTACATAGAGACGACGAGCAGAAAAAAGTTACCCAATCCCTTATACCATTATTGAAAAAAGCAAGACCTTCTAATTTACTGATATATGGCAAGCCTGGTACCGGCAAAACCCTAGTTGTGAAAAAGGTACTAAACAAAATACAAGAGAGGGTTAAAGATGGGTCATTTCCAATCCAACTACTTTATGCAAATGCAAAAGAAGAGACTACGTTATACGGCCTCTTGGTAAAATTTGGCCGTCAATTAGGACTTACATCACAGAAAGAGTTGCCAACAACAGGCTTGTCAATCAGCGAGGTTTTCAACAGACTAATTACGGCAATAGAGAAAAACGCCCTCAACACAGTATTTGTTGTAGACGAAATTGATTACCTGGCAGAACTTGTGTCAAAAACAGGAAAGGATGTCTTTTATTCATTAACAAGAGCAAATGAGAGACTAAAGAAAGGCTCACTTACACTCATTGGAATATCAAACGACTTGACATTCAAGGAAAGGCTAGACCCAAGAGTACTAAGTAGCCTCAGTGAGGAAGAGATTGTCTTTACCAATTACACAGTTAACCAGATCAAGGAGATCCTAAAAGAGAGAATTAATGAAGCCTTTATTTCAAACGCCATAGACCAGGCAGCCTTGAACCTATGTGCGGCCATGTCAGGTCAAGAACACGGTGATGCCAGGCGAGCAATCGACCTACTTCGCGTAGCAGGAGAGATAGCAGAACGTGAACAATCTGATGTGGTAAAAGAAGACCACATTCGTCGGGCTTCATTGAAGATGGAAGAAGACAAGGAAACTACTGCTCTTAACTCCTATCCACTCCACGAAAAACTACTCATACTTGCAGTAATGAAGGCAAATGGAAGCACTACAGGCGAGATATACCATTCCTACAAGAGTCTTTGCAAGACCACAAGACAAAAAGAACTCACACAAAGGCGAGTTACACAAATGCTAAGTGAGATTGAGATGACCGGGCTAATCTCGGGCAAAATAATACATCAAGGCATGCATGGGAGAACAAAGAAATTTGCTTTGACATTAAACCCAGAGACCGTAAAAAATGCATTCAAAGAAGACTTGGTCTTGGAAGATCTTCTATAATTAACTGGCTGCTTCAGTGAAATCTTTTGTAAAGACCTTCATTGTGGCCAAGTTGACAATGATGGCTATTCCGGGAGTTGGGGTAATACCTACACTTGCCTGATAACCTGTTTGACTTTGCCAAGCTCCAGAATTAACAATCAGCGTTCCTTTGTACATGTCAAGGTCGACTACATGAACATGGCCTGAATGGAAAATATCGGGAACTTCGTTTATCACCATAAAATCTTCAGTCTCTGGAGCGATCGGGGTTCGCTTTCCATAAATTGGACTGAGATGCCTTGTTTTCAATAATGCCCGCATGGCTTTTGCTGGCTGTGCATAGCTTAGACCAGGAGTGGTCCCAACAACATCATCAAGGCTCTGACCATGAAACATCAATACCTTTACTCCATTAAGATCTAAAAACGCAGGATTTCCCAGCATGAAGAAATTCTCTCTATTCCACAAATTCATGTTATGTTTTTCTGGTATGGCAGGCTGTGGAAGGGCTCTTCTACCAGGATCATGGTTTCCTGGAATTATGAAAGTCTTGATGTGTTTTGGAACCTTATCAAGCATTTGAGCTGCCTTTGCCATCTGTTCATCCATGTCGGTCAGGAGCAATTCCTTGTCTTGGTTTGGAAAGATGCCAACCCCATCAATAATATCTCCACATATCAAAAGAAATCGAACCTTTCTTGCTATTGGATCAGGGCTTGAAAGCCAAGAGATAAACTCTGCAAATTCTTTTTCCATAAAATACTTGCTGCCAATGTGAATGTCTGATATCAAAACTGCATATGTCTCAGTTTTTGAGCGATTTGATATGTGTTCGGGAATGTCTGGCACCAAAATCTCCTTTACAATAAAACCGCCGTTCTTACCATTTGTAATGCCAACCATTACAAATTGGTCCATTAAGAGTGAGTTTGCAGTCTCCTGCAATTCTTGGTTGAATACTAACATTTCAAGAGAACCCGTAGGGTCATCTATCACAAGTTTGGTTACATCTCGCTCGCTTTTTCTATCCATTAAAAGGCCTGCAATAAAAGTCTCCTCGCCCAGCTTACCTCCAGTCACATTGCTTATTGGCGTAAGCTTCTTTGCCTGAGACCTTTGCATCATTATTTTAAGCAACTTTGAATATCTATCCGAAAACAAAGTCATAAAACCGTCAATCCCTTCCGCAGAAGTGACTTTCTTTGAAGGGTCAAATAATATGGCATGTTTGTCTTCTACACTCCCATCAACTTCTGACTCTACAAACATTTTGAGGTCACTCTGGTTTATCAAAAACATATTTTGTTTGGCTTTTTCGCGAATAACCTGCTTGATTATATTCTGAAGTTCATTTACGTCTATCCTCTCTAAAATTTTAAAGGCGTCAGGATGAATCTGAAACCCTTTACTTAATGCATATGTTACTGCAGAGGATATCTCTTCTTTCACAAACTGTCATAATACAGCTTTTAATTAAATCTGTTCAGATCATCAACCCTCAAATAACTCCTCAAAACAAATTTCGTTGTTGGCAAAAAAAAGAGTTATAGTGTTTTTGATTTTTATCGGAATATTTTCAGCTGCATATTCCATAGGTAGCACAAGCAACATGTCCGAACAAGATTCCAAGTCATTTATCAAGGAGTTTGAACAAGCTGTAGAAGGAATTGATGCAATAGGAATTTTTACTCATAATGCAACAGTCGCGCTTCCAATGTTCATCCCAGGCTTTGGTATGGCTTGGGGTTCTTTTGCTGCATGGTCAACCGGTCTGGCATTCAAAGCTCTTGTATCTACAACGCCTGCCCTTGCAAAACTCCCACCACTGGCCATCATCTACCTATCCCCTTTTGGTGTAATGGAACTCATTGCTTACTCTATTGGAATGTCTAGAAGCCTGTTACTTATCAATACAATTCTTAAAAAGAAAGATCTCAAAAAAGAAATACGTCCAACAGCAATTGAAATAGGAATTGTAATTGGTTTGTTACTTGCAGCAGCATTTATTGAATATGCTATGATCCAAGAATTTGGGTCTTCACTAGTTCATCCAAAAATGCACTAGACTCATTTTATTTTAACTTGACATAACTAGAGGTACAATCAAACGGGAATTGCCTAATTGCGTTGTTAAATTATACCTACTGATTAAATACGAGTTTTTGGATTAGCTAATCAAATGGCATATCGTTTCTTGCCCCTAATGGCAATTACTGGTATTTTGATTATATTCTGTCTACCGAATAATGCGTATTCCGATTTTTCATCTAATAACAAATATCTGATTCAAGCAACAGGTTTTGTAGCAGGCACACAAGACGTTCTTGACTCTACATTTGATATACAACTAACCACAAATGCTCAAAGTGGAACCAGCATACTTTCCACACTTGATAACAGCCTTGTTACAATTAATGGTGATAGCTATCTTAACACCGGTAGTTGGACTACAACTCTATTGCGAGGCGGGCAATACCTTTTGCTTCAAGGCAATGCACAAGACCAACAAGGCAACGCAATACAACTTAATCTCTTTGGAAGGCAGATAGACAGCACTCAAAATGGCATAGTTTACAGCATCACTGGTAAAGTTATAGGCTCGGAAACCTTCCGTGTTATCTACAGCGCAAAAGCAACTTTAGTTGCGCCATCTGTATCCTCCACTCAAACACAAACTTCACAAACACAACAAAATCAACCTACAAATATTGTAAGAATAAGTATAGTTGCTGGCGCATCAAATAGTAACAATCAACTTTTCTTTTCTCCATCATTTTCTAATGTACCTCCTGGAACCACAATAATTTGGACAAACAATGACAGCGTACCTCATCAAATAATGAGTGGAGTGGCATCAGCTACTGGAGTAAACGGTTCTGCCCCAAAACTTGCACCTGATGGAATAATTAACAGCGGAATTATTGCACCCGGAAAATCTTTCCAATATACAATAACTAATTTTAATTCTAAAACCTATCTCAGCCCAGCAGCAGCGCAATATCTGAATTTGCCGCAAGAACAAACAACTGGAGACATTACTTTCTTTGACCCAACTTATACTTGGATGATAGGAGTGATAAGCCCATCTTCAGCTTCTGCAACTCCTACCATAACAACCCAGATCAACATATTACAAGGCGCATCTACTGCTACAAATACTCTATTCCTATCCCCGTCTTCTGTGCAGGTGACACCAGGTTCTACAATTGTTTGGAAAAATAATGATTCTGTAGCACATAGAATTTTGAGCGGTCAATCAAAACTAGTAACAACTGGAAGCCGTGGAATCTCAGTTATTACAGCCCCTTCATTCACTCCTGACGGAAGAATAGATAGCGGTGTGATAGCTCCAGGCCAAACCTTTCAATACACAGTATCTAGCCTTGGCGTATTCTCTTTTTACGATTCTTCTAATACATGGATAAATGGAAACATCCTTTCAGTTTCACAAATATCCAAAACACCTCCAGTACAAGTAAGTATTCTGCCCGGTTCATCCCTAGCTCAAGGTTCTGCCTCTCAACAAAATCAAAACTTTGTGAACGGATACTATTCTCCCGACCAAATACAAATCTTTCCTGGAACCACAATAATTTGGACAAACAATGACAACATTGCACATTCGATATTTAGCGGAAGTGCCACATTTAGTACAGTCAACCCATACCTCCCCGATGGTAAAATAAAAAGTGGTATGATAGCTCCAGGCCAAACATTTGAAGTCATTATCAATGACACGGGAATGATAAGGTTCTACGATCCTTCCTATACCTGGATGAATGGCATAATTGTATCACTTCCATCCACACAAACTCAGGTTCTCAATAACAGTCCGCCAAGCAATCTGATTACTCCTACACTTCACTAGAACTATCTGAAATTGATATACGATTCTAGTTTTGTCTGATCAAAAACCATTACAGAAAGATCGGAGAACTGTTTTCCTTCCAAATCTTTTACCGTTCCTATAAAATGCGTCTCCTTTTCAGTCGTAAGAAATTCAAAGACATGCACCTTCATCTTTTGCGTGTCAAACCCATGCTTTTTCAAATATAATGCAATTTCTGATTGCATAAAGTGCTTTGAAGGCTCCTTGGGCCAAGGTCGAGGCACAAGTACCACACTCAATCCATCTATCAGTGCTTTTTGGAGTTCAAGCTTTTTTTCTTCTATGCTAGTTGAAATGTGCATGGTTATGACCCTGCTCTTGTCTAATGGCACCCTTGCTTTTGATGCAGCAACTTGTATCGAGCTTATGCCTGGAACCACTTGAACGTCCCCAAAAATTTCAATTAATCTGTCGACCACTTCGGATTCAGAAAAATTCACATCTCCAGTAAATGGTACTACACATGTTTTATTTCCAATATACTTGGAAACTTTTTGGTAAGCTTCTTCTTGGTTCTGCATTGTAATTTCATGAATTTCTTTGCCTTTGGTTAACTCCTCAATTGTCTTGAGTGTGTACTTGTAACCTATCACTATGTCACAATTCATTACAACTTCTTTAACAATACCTGTAACGTACTTTGGTGAGCCAGGCCCTACTCCAACTGCAAAAACCTTTCCCATTAGAAACGTTTCTTGTAATGTTCAATATAATTCACGATTTAAAATCACAATTAGCTTTTATTTGCCAGTAGAGTTCTTTCATCATTGAACGGTCAGATAATTATCTTAGCATCTTTGTTTTTGCTTATGGTCACTTTCGTTCCAAATTCCTTTGCAAGCATGCAAAATTCTACGCTAGACTCCCAGGGAAACTATGCAAATCCATCCCTTGGAATAACTTTTCAGGCTCCAGAGGGATGGACAGTTCAAGAACCCAAAAAATCCCAGCCTGATGCACCTGACATTGCAGTAATAGCTCCCTATTCAAACGGATTCACTGCTTCAATCTCATTTAACGTTGAGAAAGCAAATGGAACATCACTTGATGATTATTTCAAAAATAAAGAAAACCAACTCATGTCTAACGACAGATCAAATGCCGTAACACTTCTTTCAGAGCAGGATAGTACAGTGGATGATCTTGCTGCAAAAACATTACTGTTTGAGGAAAATTTTACTTCACAGGGAAATACCCATTTAATAAAATTCAAACAATCTATTGTATTGGCAAATGAAAAATTTTATACAATAACATATGCAAATCTTGCAAACAGCTTTGATTCTGATCTGCCAAATTATGATCAAGTACAAAATTCCATTAAATTTGAAAACACTGACACATCATCATTCCCATTTGACTATATTTCAATCGGTATAGGAGGCGCTCTAGCCGCAGGCACAATAATTGTAATCAAAAGAAAGAAGCGCCGTTCTCAAAAAGATCGTAGTTTGGTATAGAGTCCTCTCTAATAGGCAAACACAGTCTTATGAAAAGAAAATGTGAGCCTTGAACCGCTAAAACTATTATAAATATAACTTCAAAAATTCGCTTTTTCAGAAGAATAGAGAGAAAGATAAAATACAGTGTTTTAGAGAACTATAGTATGAAGAAGGAATACATTGTAGTGAGAATTGAAGGGTCTCCAGACGGTGCACCATATGTTGTAGTTTCCTTGTCTTCTTCGAAGGATTTTAAAGAACAAAATAGTACTCCCATGTCTCCCTTTGGTTCCGGCGTGATGGGATTTACCAATATGGATGATATGATAAAAGGCCTGAATAAAATGTTGGCAGGTGGAGGAATGGGCGGTATGGGCAGCGGCATTACTTCAATCAAACTAGACATGCATGAATACAAGGAGCTAAATCTATCTGTGGGCGACAAGGTATATCTCGAACTAACAAGAGCCGAGTCTCTTGGAATTTAAGACTAGTTTTGCCTAGAAATTTCACTACGTAGTATTTCATACGCTTTTGCAGCGTCTTTTTCATGCAATACTAGAACAATGTTATCCTGTCCAAAAAAGGCGTTGACAAGCTCAATTCCGCTATTGTGTAGAATCTCTGATACATATGATACGACGTCTGGGCTATCAGACTGAGACATGCTGATGCTTATTTTTGCAAGTCCAGATTGGAAAAAGTTCTTGTGTGAAGAAAACGATTCAAGCAATTTTCTAACATCACTGATGTCTTCAGTCAGGAACCTAAAAGAGTCTGTAAGCCTGAAAAATTCGTAATCTGGATCTATTCTAGTAAAACTATCCATCAGTGATACTGCGTCCTTCATTTCAAAATCTTGGGAAGAAAATTTGATATCTAAAATTCCATCAGTGAGTGATAATCTGGCATTTTTTAATACAGAATCATTTTGCAGGTCATCCTTCTTATCAAAAGAATCTGCGTACCTCTTGATTGCAACTACAATCGTGTTCAGATTTACAGGGCCACCAACTTGAACCTCAACCTCCTTTTGGATCTTTACAGCAAGCGCAGTGTAATTTACCAAATCCATCTTTATACAGTCATAAATTGATCTGTTTCTTGTGATAATTTCTCGTACAGCATCAGGAACAGAAAGATTGGCTGCTCGCATAGAGGAACTTATGTTTGTCAGCTATATTAGTTTATGTAAGAATTCACTAAATTATCCCTTAAACTTTATATA
This sequence comes from Nitrosotalea sp., assembly GCA_035252445.1. GTDB lineage: Archaea > Thermoproteota > Nitrososphaeria > Nitrososphaerales > Nitrosopumilaceae > Nitrosotalea. The sequence continues at coordinate 8,080 of DATFDB010000024.1, forward strand.
ATGTCATAACTATTACATCATATGGATAAATATGACATATCCGAATGGGATGAGTTTGATGGACTCTTCCAAAGACTGATGCGACCTTTCAAAGAACTAGACGATGTATGGAATGAGATGAAAAGCTCGGCTAACATGGAGACATTTGGTCCATATTATTACGGATATTCTGTAACAATAGGTCCTGATGGCAAGCCAGTAGTAAAAGAGTATGGAAACGTTCGACAAAACCTTCTTCCAACTGCAGAAACAAGAGAGCCTTTT
>DATFDB010000025.1:0-2915 GCA_035252445.1 Nitrosotalea sp.
AGTATATGATTCTGAGGCAAGAAGAGTTGGAGTTGTAAAAGAGATTGGAATTCAGCCGGGACAATCTGGCATTGTTCTTGTGATTACAAAAAATGACGGTACAAGCACTACAATCAAGTGGGAAGAGATAAGAAAGATAGGTGAGATTGTTCTACTTGGTGGGCAGGTAAGCAATGATTCTAAATGTTCCAAATGTGGAATTGCTAACAGCCCTGGTTCGAAATTCTGTGAAGGTTGTGGAAACAAATTAAAGTAATGTGACATTGTTAAGCAAGATTTATCTTACGAACTTTGAGGACAAATTATAATTGAATAGTCGCGTCAAATCAGGTTTTGTAAAAGACATCATAATTGTTGTAATCGGCATAGCAATAATCTGGATTGGTTTGAGAGTAACATTTGGAACTGAGAATCCGTTTTATGTTGTCTCAAGTGGAAGCATGGTACCAAACCTCAATGTCTTTGATGTAATTATTGTAAACGGAAACACTCCATTTAATCAGCTCAAGATTGGAGATATCATAGTTTTTCATGCCTCTGCTGAAGATAAGGTAATAGTTCATCGTGTAGCCGAGTTCCTAAGTCAGGACCCGCGCATAATTAGAACCAAGGGAGATGCAAACCCGGGTTCGATACCAGGAGTTGACTTTCCAGTGGGACAACAAAACTACATAGGCAAAGTAGTGTATGTGATACCGCAGATTGGATATGTTACAAGAATTCTCACTCCGCCTATCAACTACATCATAATAGCTGTAATAGTTGGAGTTATGATTGTACGACAGTTTGGCAACAAGTCTAATTCAAGCGATGTTGCCTTCAAAGGACCTCCACCAGACGAAAAGCCAGATTCAAGTCAAACCAAGACAGACTCAGCATATAGCTCTGCAAATGACAGAGGTGTTGAACCTAGCTTGGACAAAGAGCCTGAAAAGAAAGAATAGATATTATTTTTTACCGCTTATCTTAAAGACTCGCTGGAAATAGTCAGACATTTCTGGAGAAGGAGGCGTATCGTCTTTTACATTTGCCAAGTTTTTGGCAAGTTGTTTTTTGTATTCTAGCTGCATCTGTCTTGCAATCTGAATTCTTTGTGCCTGCGGCGAGCCTGCACCGTGCATTGACTCTGTAAGGTATCCTACTGCATTTCTTCCAAGAGTCATGTTTTCGATTAACCTCAATATCCTCATCCTGTCTTCTACATCTACACCCTTTCGTCCGCGCAAATATTTTCGTAGTATAGGTCCAGTCTCTGGACTTCGAAGATCTTTCTCGGATGGAAGTGTAACCATCAGGCCTCCTGCAATGTCTTGTGCAAGTCTTCCTATTTCATATGGAAATCGTGTAACGTTATGCTTGCATACGTTTGCCAGCATGTCATCGTTTAGCCAATTGCCCGACTTGGTGCGATGTGCTTGGTATGACGACGCCACGCCTGCTGCATATATCGTCTCATTGAGGTGGGTCATCTCCACTAGCTTGTCACGTATGTGTGATACGTTTGGAATTCCGTTATAATCAGAAATTGTAGCAGAGGCACCAATCAGTACGTCACCAAGGCCTGTCTTGCATACATAGCTTCTCCTGTGGTAGCATGTGAATCGCTCAACTAGCATTGAGGCAAACTCGTACTCTCCGTTCATGAATACATGTTCCCATGGAACAAATACATTGTCAAAAATTATCATTGCCTCCTGCCCTGAAAACTTGGAGTTTCCTGAATCAAGATCTCCATCTTCCATGCTTCTTGTGTCACACGACTGTCGTCCATAGATGTATGTGATTCCCGGCGCATCTGCTGGGACTGCACCCACTACAGCATAGTCAACATCGTTTTCTTGCAGCCTCATGGTTGGCATAAATATTATCCAGTGTGAGTTGATGCAGCCTGTCTGGTGCGCCTTGGCTCCCCTGATCACTATTCCCTTGTCATTTTTTTCAACAACACGCAAAAAGACATCTGGGTCTTCCTGCTCGTGTGGTGCCTTGCTCCTGTCTCCCTTGGGGTCTGTCATGGCACCACCAATTACAAAATTTTCAGACTGGATCATTTTGATAAATTCGACAAGCCTCTTGTGATAGCTTGTCTTGTGCTTTTCATCAATTTCAAATGTAACTGAATAAAGTGAGTTTAGCGCATCCATTCCGACACAGCGCTGAAAACATGTACCTGTAAGCTGGCCCAACTTTCTTTGCATCTTGTTTTGGTTTACCAAGTCTTCTGCGCTTTCTGCAATGTGCAAGAATCGGTTTACTTGTAGGCCGCTAATAGATGACTTGACACTTGCAAGTTCGCCTTCGCGTGCCGCTAGATCATAAGTTTCTGCCACAGCATTAATTGAGGGACGAATCATTGGATGGTCGACTGGCTCTTTTACAAGCTCGCCAAAAAGATAGACCTTCATCTTTCTACCTTTTAGACTATTGATGTACTCTGCCCCTGTCTTAATTGGCATATCTGCTATACCCTTTCAAAGCAATATAAATATTATAAGAGATTGTTCTAGGCAAGACCGATTCGAACATCAACTACTTTGCATCCCTTGCCTTTTTCAAAGACAAGAACTGGATTGAGATCAAGTTCTTTTATCTCATCAAAGTCAGTTACAAGCTGCGAAATCTTTTGGATGCATTCAGATAATTTTTGCATGTCAGATGGTTTCTCTCCTCTAACACCCTGCAACAACTTGTTTGTTTTTATAGTTGAGATCATTTCTTCTGCTTCAGTGTTTGTTATAGGGGCAATTCTAAAAGTAACATCTTTGAGTACTTCGACATAAATTCCTCCCATTCCAAACATCACTACAGGCCCAAATCCTGGCTCTTGCTTTGAGCCAACAATTGTTTCTTTTCCGCCTTTTACCATTTCCTGGACCAAGACTCCCTTGATTGTTGCTTTCTTGTCGTATTTCTTT
>DATFDB010000026.1:0-7882 GCA_035252445.1 Nitrosotalea sp.
TTAATGAAATAAAAAATAAGAAAAAATGGTAGAACGTCTTCGTTTAAAGTGCGGCGTCTTCTGCCCAGCCTTTTACGAAGATACCATTCTTGTGGAGAGGAACTGGTTGTCCAGGTGTGTAAGTCATTGGTCTCATCCAGAAAATTGCCTTTGTTGGGCAAACACCTATGCATGCACCGTCTGAGATGCATCTTTCTGGGTAGAATACAAATGCTTTACCTCTCTTCCAGCCTTCAACAGGCTTTACACGAAGAACGTCTGGGCCAAGAGAAGTACAGATCTCTACGCATAGCGCACAGCCTATACATCTTTGTTCATCGACGTCCGGAAGTATTGCTATTGGCATTTCTGATTTTGATCAATCACGGTACGATATTTAAACAGTCTGCAAATTTCATAACAGAGTTATAGAATTATTTCGTTGTTGTAGATAAAAGAAAAACAAAAAGAAAGTATAATTTGAAATTTTTACTTCTTTATTTGGCGCATTGCCTCGATCTGGCCTGAAGTTACCCAATCAAGCAATTCTGCCGATGTAGGATTTAGATCACCTTTTTGATTCATCATATTATGAACCCAAATCCAGTTTATCTGATTCAATAATGGTTTGTTTCCCTCATCGCCTCTTCGGACTTTGTCTCGAAGATCTTTTGGGATAGTACTCCACCATTGTTCAAAGGTTCTACCCATGTTCAGATCATTTTTTGTTGATATAATTAAGTCTTTTGTAAATTAAACGGATGATATAACAAGCTAGTGCCTCAAACGCTAAACGTTTAAAGGTACTCTGAAAAGATTTTCAGTTCTTGCAGGTTAAAGTTCTAGGCGCGGCAAAAGAAGTAGGCCGATCTGCCTTTCAAATCAATTGTGACGGAGTAAGCTTTCTGCTCGATTATGGAGTAGAGCTTGGAAAAGAGCCATCCTACCCCATCAAAGTAACCCCCCAAGAGATCAATGCTGCGATCATAACCCATGCCCACCTAGACCACTCAGGTTACATGCCGTCACTTTTTGTGAATGGTAGTACAGATGTGTATGCAACTCCTCCAACATTTGACCTCTCAAGATTATTGATAGAAGATATGGTAAGGCTTGAAAAAAGTGGCCTAACATATGATTTGTCTGATGTGTCTAAGATGATGATGCATTCAAAGGAGATAGGATATAAAGAGAAAATAAAACGTGGAAATGCATCTTTTGAGCTCCGAGAGTCTGGTCACGTACTTGGTGGAGCTTCCGTTCTTGTAGAATCTCAAAATAAGCGATTATTTTATACTGCAGACATTAATCCTAGAGGCTCACGCATGCTAAGAGAAGCAGACTTGGACTTTGGCGAGATTGATTTGTTGATTACAGAAAGCACATACTCACAAACAGACCAGATGCCACGTACAGAATCAGAGGAAAAGTTTATCGAGTTTGCATATGAAGTGCTTGATAGAAAAGGTACACTCTTTGTTCCTGCTTTTTCAGTTGAAAGATCGCAGGAAATTGCTGTTGTTTTAAAGAATGCAAAATTCAAACACAAAGTGGTCATGGACGGCATGGCTGTCAAGGTAAATGAAATAATGTTAAGATATCCAGAATATCTACGAGATGCTAAAGTTTTTGCAGATTCTGTGAACCACGCAGTGTGGGTCAAGGGAGAAAAGGAAAGAAAGAGCATGTTAAACGAACCTGCGGTCATAATTTCTCCCGCAGGTATGCTTGTTGGGGGCTCTGCAGTATTTTACTTGCAAAATCTTGCTCTTGACAAAAAAAATGGTATCGCAATGGTCTCATATCAAGGAGAAGGAACTCCAGGGAGGAAACTTTTGGAGACAGGCAAGACAAGTATTCGTGGTAAAGAATTCAAGGTAGAATCTGAAGTTAGGCAGTTTGAATTTTCAGGCCATGCAGATAGAACATCATTATTTGATTTGATAAAAAAGATCAAAGGAAATCCCAAAGTTCTAACAATCCATGGAGATAACGAATCGTGTACAAAGTTTGCCGAAGAGATTCATGAAAAATTTGGATTAGATGCGCATGCGCCTAATATTGGCGATGTCATATCCATATGATATGCAAACTATCTCAACGATTAATCTAAATCACACTATAAACAGCGGGCAAGTATTTCTGTGGGATAAAATTGGAGACAAGTGGATAGGCATCAATGGTGATGATCTACTTGTCGTCAGAGAACCTTTCCAGATAATCTCATCACAGAAAAAGGCCAGACATTTTTTTAGGCTAGATGATAACGTAGCAAGGACATTATCAGATATTAGTAAAGACGGTCTTGTAGGAAAAGCGGTAAAACAATTCCCCGGCTTGAGATTGTTGAGACAAGACCCATTCCAGTGTTATATCTCCTTTATATGCTCGTCCAACTCATCAATACAAAATATTCGAAATATGCTAAGAAGACTTTGTGTCAAATTTGGAAACAAGGTTGAATTTGAGAATCGCGAGTTTTTTACTTTTCCAAGTGTAGAAAGGCTCGTAAAGGCAACGACTAAAGATTTTCTTTCATGTGGTCTTGGATTTAGAGCAAAATACGTGAAGGATGCGGTCAAAGCGGTAGATTCTGGAAAAATAGAATTCGAAGATCTAAGAAAGTCGGACTATAAATCATCTTCAAAGACCTTAAAGACAGTACATGGCATTGGCAATAAAATTGCAGACTGTATACTTTTATTTTCACTTGATAAGATGGAATCGTTTCCAATAGACAGATGGACCCAAAGAATTTTGCAAAAATACTATCCAAAAATATTTGATAGTGTTGGTGGAAAATCTCTGACGGAAAAAAAATATGAAGTACTTCATGAGAAGATAGTAGATTATTTTGGTCCCTATGCAGGATATTCACAACAATTTCTTTTCAAGTTGGAAAGAGATCTTAACAGAAAAAAATGGTTGTAAACCCTCAACATTATACCTAACTGGAGTAGTTTAGTACAAGACAGCCATTTTTTTGAGCTGATCTGGTGTAGCACTTAGGATCTCTTTTTTACTATATTTCTTATTCAAATGCGTTTCAATGAATTCTATGTTTAACCCTATTGGGATGACTCCAGTTTTTGGTACAAACGAACCTATGAAACGTTTTATTTCTTTTTCAGAGAAAAATACGCTCGAGTAATTAGTCGATATCCAGACTAGGTCAACAGATCCGTCTACGCCCTTCATGTCATCCATATCATAGATTTATCATTACTATCTGTTGTTATCACAATTAGAAATTTGTCGAAATGCGACAGTTCTTATTGCATAGGAACTATACTTGTGCGTATCTTAGTGGTTTTTCAAGATTATGGGGTTGATAGGCGTTGTATTCGCTGTGGAAAAAATATGATGGTAACTGATGATTCCACCGGAGAGAGATTTTGTGGTGTATGCGGGTTTGTCATTAATGAGAAAGTAGAAGATTCTGGTCCAGAGAGACATTCATTCTCAAAAGAGGAACATGAGAACAGGACAAGAACTGGAATACCAATGTCTCTTGCCATGCATGACATGGGACTTGCTACAATAATAGGACATGATAACAAAGATGCTACAGGTAAACCGCTTTCAGCTTCAATGAAAAATACCATTACTCGTCTTAGAACATGGGATAGCAGAAGTCAGGCTCACGGATCTCAGGAAAGGAACTTTAGACAAGCATTCAGCGAACTTGACAGAATGAAAGATAAACTTGCATTATCAGATTCAGTGGTAGAAAAGACTGCATACATTTACAGGAAAGCATTAGAGAAGAATCTTGCAAGAGGAAGATCGATTACCGGATTAATTGCTGCTGCAATGTATTTAGCATGTAGAGATACAGGTACACCAAGAACATTAAATGAGATAGCGCGCCAGGTCAACATAAAAAGAAAAGACGTATCCAGGTGCTACAGGTTACTTTTAAAAGAACTCGATTTAACAATGCCTGTTTTAGATCCAATAAAATGTATGTCTAGAATATCAAGTCAAGCTGGTCTGAGTGAAAAAGTAAAACGATTGGCTCTTACAATTTTAGAAGACGCGAACGAGAAGGAAATTACAGCAGGAAAGGATCCGATGGGATTTGCAGCATCAGCATTGTATCTCTCATGTGTAATAAATAATGACGGCACAACACAAAAAGTCATTGCCATGGCAGCTGGAGTGACTGAAGTCACAATAAGAAACAGATACAAAGGATTGCGGGGATTGCTTGACATCAAAGTTCCACCTAAACCGAACAAAACGAATATTCTACAAGTTTAACAAATCAGATAATATCATCAATAGTTCAATTTTTTAAATCACTAAAAGAGGTCTTGATTAATTTTTTGTATTTAGACAGAGGTATTGTTTTTCATGTCCATCTTGCAGAAATAAATATCCCCCTGTTAGAGGGCACATGGGCCTGTAGCTCAGCATGGATAGAGTGCTGGACTTCTAATCCAGTGGTCAAGGGATCGAAGCCCTTCGGGCCCGCTTTATCTATTTGCACAAACTATCGAAGTAATGTATCATTGCGATAAATTCTGCCTTCGCAAGATCCAGCTATGGAACCAATTTGGCCTTTTACGTGTATACTACCGCCCGACATGTATGTACCAACGTGATCTACTACGTTGCCCTGAATCGTAATCTCGCCGCCAGACATGGCATATCCAACATAATTTCCTGCATTACCTTGTATTGTTATCTTACCACCCGACATATTCTCTCCAAGATAATCTCCAGCGTTTCCTTGTAATGAAAGATTACCTTGTTTCAATCTGTAACCTATACAATCAACAGGGTAACCTAATCTAACAAAATCCAACACCATAACTTCATCTTTTGATATTACTTTGTTTATTGCTGCAGAAATGAATAGGCCTGCAGTCCAATAGTTTGCCTTGTCTGTGAATTGTTCTCGGTCTATCAAGCCTGCAAAAGTTGACACGTCATTTAGGATAAACTTGAGGTGGTCAAGTTTTGACACTGCAGAGTTGTAAGAGTTTTCAGAGGTCAGATAGTTAGCATAAGTAATGTATTCTCGGAAGACTTTGACAATAGAATTTATCGTATTATTAGTATCCGCTTGGTCCACGTATCATGAAATGTTTTGTTTACTTTTGTAGTTTTTGCATAAACCTTGGAATCTACATTTGAGCATTTTTTAAAAAAAAATGCACCATGCCATAATTTATTATCAACAATTATCAGATTCACAATATGAAAGACATTGAACTAAAGCTAGAAAATTCAAACATAAGACCGCATGAGATAATCAAAGCCAAAATACAAGTGAATTATCCTGGCAGATATGACGGAGTGGTTGTAAATATACAAATATTGAATTCTAACCAGCTTATTGTATACAGATCATACAACAACAAGACAATATCACAGAATGTCTCACGACTATTTATCAACAAAAATGATCTGCCTCAGAATTCTGCCGAGTTTACAGCATCAATTGAGTTTGAGCCAAAAGAGACGCATGACGTAAAGTTCAGAGTTTCTATAATACAAGAGCACAAAGAGATAGAAAGCGATATCTTGTTTGCAAAGTTAATTGTCTAGTTTTGTTCTTTACTAAGAAGTAAGAGCTCCGTGAACTACGTCAATTTCTCCTTTCATCCATGGATGAGGATCACAGTGGTATGTGATTTGCGCTTCTTGAGTAAATAGGAATTGATATGTTTTACCAGGAAGTATTACTCCGTTAGAGCCAAAGTCACCGCTGTAAAGATCCTTGAATGGCTTGTCAGGGGTTACTGTGTGCGCTGCTGAATCGCTGGTGTTTTTCCATATTATTAGATTGCTTACACCAAGTTGAGCTTCAATCTTTTTTGGCACAAAATTTTGTTGCTGCTGTGGGTTTTCAGCTCCTGGAACTATGATTATATTTGTAGAACTGCCAGGCTCTAGAATTTTTTCCGAGATGATTGGTTTAGCGTTGAGTTCTGGAATATAGTATTGTTGATAGTATGATATTCCAACAGCTGCTCCTACTATAACCGCGATTAGTGCTATTCCATATGCATGACTTGAGGTAGGAACGCTCAACTAGTCGTTGATTTTTTTACTAGTCTTATAAAGTTATACGAATTGGCAATAGCGCTTTAAGGATTTTTAAGGTCGAACTTGCCAACAACGGGATCTTTCAAGTCTGCCAATCCTGCAGCTTTAATTTCCGGCACAGTCTCTTGCGGTTTAGGCGGTGTTAGTTTTTCAGATTCCTCTTTTGGTGGAACTTTTCCTGATGATTCAGGACCCTCCAAGGGTTTTGGAGATTCAGTTTCTGGCTGAGGGGGCGGTTGTGGTGCCTTCTTTGCTTCATTTAGTCCATGTCTATAGAGATGGAACATGCCAGCAAATACCATTAGTCCTAGCCCTACCAAGAACAGCGAAAAATTCTTCATGCCAGATAGTGCCGCATTGTAGGCTGCAATGTTGATGTATACTTGGAATATCAGTAAGGCAACAATTAGCCAGTTTATCCATTTGCCTGAGAAGTTTATCTGTGCTGCTTTATGGGGCCTCTTTGAGGCAGCGAGTTTTGCCTTTCTTTCAGCTTCCTTGGCAAGCAATATCATCATATATGAAAATCCAAAACCTATCGGTACAAGGAGCAACATTATCAGATAGAAGAAGACCGGATCTATTACAAGCCTAGCAACAAGTGGTTTTGTGGTATCTGGCGTAATGTAGAATCCCCAGTATGTAGTTACCATGACTTGGGCTATTCCAGTTATTCCAAAGGCTGTAACTATCGGTCTATCTTTCCAAGAGAATTTCTTGTATCGGTCAATAAATGGAGTCATGGCTATAGCTACGATGAATATTCCGGGCCACAAGACTCCTGTTACAAATTTATCGTATTGTGTTCTTAGGAATGCATAGATTCCGGTCAAATACCATTCGGGTACAGTGATACCTGGCGGTACAGTGGGTTGAAACTTTGAACCCAAATCTACGGGGAATACACCGCCTGTGATAAAGATGGCACCAGAAATTGCCATTACCATAGGAACATCAAACACCAAGAACCTAGGCAAGTGCACTGCCATCAATCCAAGCATCACTATAGGCAGAATAAAGACATGTAGAGTGTAGAATCTCAGTATAAAGTCTGCAAATCCAGAACCAAACATAGCGTCACGTATAGTGGGTCCTACTACAGGCATAGAGTTAGTAAGCGAAGCGGCAATGCTAATTGCAAGCTCTGCACGTTCACTGAAAATTATATCATAACCAGTAAATGCTTCCAGAATAGTTACTGTACCAAGTACAACTCCCGTTACCCATATGATTTCATTTCTTATTTTGTATCGTCCACTAAAGTATTGATAATACATGTGAAGCACCGCAAGAAGTACCATTGCGTTTGACGCGTGATAATGTATATTCCTAATCATAAACCCATACGGCACTGTATTATTGATTTTAGCAACACTATCCCATGCTCTATCCAATATGGGTTCGTAATAGAACATCAGTAGAGCTCCGGAAACTCCTAGTATGATGAATGTGACAAAAGTCAGCATTCCTAAAAATCCAAATGGGCTTACGAATCTTGCAGGAAATGAGAATTTGGTTCCTATGAATACAGTTCTTTCTAATCCATCCCAAATCCAGTAACAGAAATCTACAAATCCGTTTCTACGCTTTAAGGAAACGACCATATCCCACTACTCCATTTTCGTTAACGTTCCACACAGCTGGCTTTATCCACAGATCACCCTTGTCATCAGCTTCAAGATAAAGTGTTGCCAATACATTTGACGGCGGAGCTTGAAGTGATGCAGGACCTGCAAATGCTTTTCCAGTTAATGGATTGTACATACTGCCATGACAGGGGCATTCCCCTCTTTTTCTGCCATCCTGAGGCCAGTATTTCCATAAACACCATAAATGTAAACACACC
>DATFDB010000027.1:0-4199 GCA_035252445.1 Nitrosotalea sp.
GTATCAAGTGAGGAGGAATTGCTGACCCACAGGAGAGCCCATGGGATTCAATTATTGTAGCAAATTCGATCAAAAAACCCGGGTTTGGGCGATGTTGTAAAACTATGACCCCAAAAAGGAAACGATTGTTAAAGATCATCATAACGCTTTCAATAATTTGGTTTGCGATTGTCGTACCAGTACCACTTCTTTTGATTTACCCCGGCATGCGAGACTCGATGGAGTACCAGACATATCTTGTAATATCAATATTGGTTTCCATTCCCCTGATAATAAGGGGCATAATTTGGGCCGTGAAACCGCCAGTCACAGAAACATGATGATATTCACAAACATCTTGAAAATCAATAAAATTGACCGGTTATTTTACGACCAATACTGGACACCTTGCATACCGTACAACATCTCCTGAAACGCTTCCAAGCATGAATTTCTTAAATCCAGATTTGCCCGTTCCGCCAACCACGATTACATCGGCTTTCTCCTGCTCAGCGTACTTTATGATTGCTCCAGGTATGGAATAGATCTCTTCAACCGTGTCAGTCTTTAACTCAACTCCAATCTCAGAAGCCTTTTCCCGTATCTTTTCAAACCATCCTTCTGTTTCATCTCTGGATTTTCTTAGAAATTCCTTGAATGATTTTTCAGTGGTGTAGATCAATGTTGACGCAGGGGTATGGATTACACTCATGACGACAAGTTTGGCACCGTCCTTCTTTGCCATGGCAATACCATGGTCAGCCGCTTCAATAGATTTTGGAGAACCATCAATGGCAACCAAGATTTTTGAAAACTTGCCTACATGGGTCATACAAAAAGGACGTAAAATGAATTATTAAATCGGTCTTAGAATTTCAAAACTGATAATATGAACATGCAACTATTCACCATATCCAGGATCCGCCTTGCCTGTAATTTTTGCAATGTCCATGTCTGCTGAGATCTCTTTGATTTTTGCCATCTTCATACGGCTCATGACATGAAGAGTATCTTTCTTGTCTGCATATTCGACCTCTACTGAATATTTTGCTCTCAGGCCACCAACTTTCTTGTCCAAATCTGTGCCTGCCTTGTATTCGATAACCGCACTGACATCAGGCTCGGTTGTATCTTCGTCGGCAAGTTTTCTTTCCAGATACATTATTCGGTGAGAAAAATCAGGGTCGACGTTTGGCATGGCTTGCTTCAGTTTTGATATGTACTCGTCGTATATTGACTCAACATCTTGTGTCATACGCTATCTGCAGCAGGATATTATTTAAAAAAGGTCCAAAATCTCAGACTTGATAACTAGACCTTTGGCAAGCTCGACAAGTCCCTGGAATTGATTACCTAGTAATTTTGGAACGAAAACCTATCGAATTTTTGGCCACCTGCCGATCAATCAAATTGACGAAATTAGAAGAACTTGTGATTTGTCAGAGTCAAGATCCAGGTCGCAAGCAATTGCAACCATGATTTTCAATTTTGATAATCTGACAATGATGTTTTATTCTTTCTCCGTTCCAATCTAAGGATGGCAAAAAGCATCAAATGCTCCGACTTGGGAATAAATTGCGGATGGAGTACCACTGCAAACAACGAAAATGAACTTCTAAGACAGATAGCACGACATGCGGAACAACATGGATTTACAGAGATACCGTTTGAGTGGGAAGCAAAAATCAAGTCTGCAATCAAAGACGTATAAAAATAGAAAACCTGAGATAAGGAAGAAACTTTGCTATCGATGATTATTCTTCCAAAAACATCTTCTGTTACTGTGATGTAGGTGTGATAGATGACAAACATAGTTGACAAAACTCTCACGGTTGATGAGATAAAGAACACTACACTGGAAGACCTATTTTCTTCCCTGTCAAGCGATAGTAAGGGTTTAAGCTCACAGGAAGCAAAGGATCGGTTAGAAAAATATGGCTACAACGAGATTGAGGAAAAAAAGTTAAACCCTCTGAGGAAACTTCTTGGTTATTTTTTGGGCCCGATACCATTTATGATAGAGATAGCTGCCGTAATTTCTGCAGTTATCTCTCACTGGGAAGACTTTTGGATAATAATATCACTGCTTTTGATAAATGGGATAGTTGCATATTTTCAGGAACACAAGGCTGATAATGCAATTAACCTTTTGAAACAAAAACTAGCCTTGATTGTACGTGTATTACGTGATGGAACTTGGATTGACATTACATCAAAGGAGCTAGTACCAGGCGATGTCGTAAGGGTCAGGCTTGGAGACATTGTCCCAGCAGATGCCAAACTCTTTAATGGTGAATATCTTTTTGTTGACGAGTCTGCCCTCACTGGGGAGTCCCTTCCAGTGGAAAAGCACGTTTCAGATGTTGCCTATTCTGGCTCTATTGTTCAAAAAGGCGAGATGAACGCACTCGTGGTTTCCACTGGGATGAGGACATTCTTTGGAAAGACTGCAAAACTCGTCGAGGAGGCCAAGACCAAAAGTCATTTCCAAAAGGCCTTGATAAGAATAGGAGATTACCTAATTGCACTCGCAGTTGGACTAGTTGTACTTGTCTTTTTGGTAGCGGTGTTCAGACATGAAAGTCTTCTTGAGACGCTTCAATTTGCAGTGGTATTGATGATTGCCGCTATTCCTGCTGCACTGCCTGCAGTTCTGTCTGTCACAATGGCAGTGGGATCAATTCTTCTTGCAAAAAAACAGGCACTGGTTAGCAAACTTGTAGCCATAGAAGAGATGGCTGGTGTTGATGTCTTGTGTGCAGACAAGACTGGAACGCTGACAAAAAATGATCTAAGTGTTGCAGAGCTTGTGACATTTGATAAATTCACAGACTCTGATCTGTTGATGTTTGCTTCTCTTGCTTCAAGGGGTGAGGAACAGGATCGTATCGATAATGTAATCCTTGCAAAAGCCAAGGACTATGGAATCTTGGAAAAATCCAAGGCGTACAAAAAAATCTCATTCAAACCGTTTGATCCAGTAATAAAAAGGGTTGAATCAAGGGTCGAGGATCTTTCAGGAAAGGAATTCTTGGTGTCAAAGGGTGCACCACAGGCCATACTTGCCCTTGTGCTAGACAAAGAGGAGATATCAGCAAAGGTTGAAGATAGCGTGGGGAAACTAGCATCAAAAGGATTCCGCTCTCTCGGAGTTGCAAGGACAGACCTGCAGGGAATCTGGGAATTTGTAGGAATTGTCTCATTGCACGACCCTCCAAGGGAAGATTCCAAGGAGACCATCGAGAAAGCAAAGACCATGGGTATCGATATCAAGATGGTAACGGGAGACCACGTCGATATTGCAAAAGAGATTGCAAGAGAGTTGAACCTTGGCACCAACATACTTGGCGCTTCTCAAATAATAGACAAGACAGATACCGAGATTCAAAGAATTGTAGAACAGGCAGACGGGTTTGCACAGGTCTTTCCCGAACACAAGTACAAGATTGTAGGGATGCTTCAGGAAAAGGGGCACATAGTAGGCATGACTGGAGACGGGGTAAATGATGCACCTGCCCTTAAGAAGGCAGATGTTGGAATTGCAGTTTTTGGTGCAACCGATGTTGCCAAATCAGCAGCGCACATAGTTTTGACACAGCCCGGGCTTGCTGTTATCATAGATGCAATCAAGGAGAGCCGCAAGATATTTCAGCGAATGAAAAATTATGCGATATATCGCATAAGCGAGACAATCAGGATCCTCTTCTTCTTGGTTTCTTCAATAATAATTTTTAATTTTTACCCAATTACGCCCCTTATGATAGTCTTACTAGCTATCCTAAACGATGTTCCAATCATGACCATCGCCTATGACAATGTACGAATATCAAACAGTCCCGAGAGATGGGAAATGAAAAAGGTATTAGGAATTGCGACTGGACTTGGATTGATAGGTGTCGTCTCGTCATTTGGTCTGCTTTATATCGGAATGAATGTTTTGGAATTAAACACAGGTGCGTTGCAATCACTAGTGTACCTGAAGCTATCAGTTGCAGGGCACATGTTATTTTTCGTTGCGAGAACAAGGGGTCATTTCTGGACGGTAAAACCCGGAACCAAGTTATTTTTGGCAATAATTACAACACAGACAATTGCTACAGTAATTACCGCCCAAGGAATTTTGGTGCCTGCAATAGGATGGCATAACGCATTATTTGTCTGGGGTTACGCACTTGCATGGTTTTTGGTAACTGATTTTGCAAAGGGGCCAATCTACAAGA
>DATFDB010000028.1:0-4833 GCA_035252445.1 Nitrosotalea sp.
TCCAATAAATGACATACTTGACAGTGGCGAACACGCAAACTTAGCCATTGTATACAAGAGTGCTGACAGACCTGGAGAACTTGACAACATCAAGGCAGAAATTATTGTGCCAACTGGTTCTGCGTTGACTGTGGAAAGACAGGTACCATCGGTCACGACAAGTATCGTTGACCTAGGGTAAGCAAAAGTGATAGGGGATGATCACTACAAATCCACTTTTTTTACTAACAAAGATATCGCAGAGTACACGAAGTTTTATAGCTGGTAGCATAATAGCCTGCTACGGATTATTCCTGTATGAATTACTTCCAGAATACATCTTCAACATCATGTCTGCGCTATATTATTTTGTGTTGCCAACAATTATCACAATCATTATACTTGTAGTATTGCCAAAACTACTTTCAAAGAATGCTCCCACACAATCTCAACAAGAATCAGTAGCATTGAACCAAATGCCTCAATCACAAATTGAGACAGTATCCGCGGAGCAGGGAAAAGAACAAGGAATCATTTTTCCAGATAACGGAATAGGTACAATGCCCGCCACAATTCAGAGTGCGGCATTTTCAAATGAAGAAGGAAATACCAATATCATTCAAGCACCAGCTGTGAACGAAGTCGCCATACAAGATATGGTATCAAGAGCAATGGAACCTGTGCAAAAAGATTCAACTAGAATGCAAGATACTATAGGTGATTTGAGAAATGAGATAAATACAATCAAGATCAGCATGGATGCTCTATCATCCACAGTTGAATCGTCATTGACTGATTTAAAGTCATTTCAGGCAGAATTGGCAAATCCATTAAATTTCATGCGGAAATACTTTGATTCAATTGACATAAAGTCATTGTCTGATCCTTCTCTCCCTCTACATGTGGAACATCTCCCACTATCGGATCCTATACCACCCATCTCAAATTCTGAAAAAACAGAACCTGAACCAGCTAGATACGAAATATCAGAAAATAATTCAAGGAGTAAAGAAAATGAAAATAAAATGAAAAACTACGATGTAAATTCTGCTCAAAACAATATGCAATTAGATCTACCTTTCAAACAAATACTTGGCAGCGGCATTACTCTTGGTAAGTTGATGACAACCATATCACTAATGGAAGAAATCTTGCAAACTTTAGGAAGAGATTCAATAGATGTTTTAATAGATCAATGTAAGATGATGGGTCTAAGGCCAGAGGATGAACATATAATTTACAATGTAATTAACATGATGGACAAATCGGGTTTGTCTGTTAACGACACACTGATCATGTTATACAAGTTTGGCAAGGTAATGAATATGAATGACAGAGAATCGGATTTGATTTATGCTAAATTAATGGTTAATCAAGGAAAAAATCATGACAATCTACTAACTGCAGAAAAGAAGGCGGGTTAGATGGCATCTGCGGTTTTTACGGAAGCTATACTCATAGTAGCCTCAGTAATAGTGGCAGCCGGACTTGCTGGAATTGTAATGACCAAAGTAGGGACATTTCAATCCACATTTACGCAAACGACTGAAAATCAAAAACAAACCATATTGACAAACATCAAGATAATCTATAGTACAAATTCATCCACAAATAGTGTAAATACATGGGTTAAGAATATAGGCACGTATCCAATCGCAAATCCTCAAAATACAGATGTTTATTTTGGTCAAATTAATCAAATGCAGAGAATTCCGTATGCATATCCGACATCAGGACTATCATGGGCATTTTCAAACCCGGTATCAACTTGGAACCAAACAAGCACGTTGCAGCTGAACATCTCAAATCTTCCTACCATTCAATGTGGTTCAACCTATGATTTACAAATAACTACACCAAATGGAGTAAGTGATCAACAATTCACAAGGTTCTGTTAGTCGAGGATGAGACACGATGGGACTAAGCATTGCAATTTCTGGTGGCATTGTAACTTTTTCCATAGTGTACGCCATGATGTCTTTTCCTGCGATTGTCGATGATACGACAAAGATAAGCATGTCAGAGTCACAGATGACAAACAGTCAGTTTTTGAGAATGCAGACGAACATTAGCATGTCTAATTTACAGGATCAAAGTAATGGCAGTCCAGCCACTTTTCAAATAACCAATACTGGAAATATTTCATTGTGGGATTATAGTAATTTTGATGTAATTATCACCTATCAAGAAAACGCTACAAATGATCCAGTACGAACTGAAATTCTAAAATATGCAAGTAGTTGCTCAGGGCTTTCATTTGACCAATGGTGCATTTCACATATTCAAAATGATAATGTACATCCTGGTTTTCTTGATCCTAATGAGATAGCCACCATAAGTGCGCAGCCGGCTCACCAGACAAATAAGGGCGGCGTATTCACAGTAGAATTTGGAACAGATTCAGGCGTCACAACTTCGAATTCGGTGATCATATCATGATGAAGACAATACCTACAGGGAATGAGGAAGTCGACAGACAGTTAGCAGGAGGAATACCGACACCATGCCTGATGCTAATAGAAGGCGAACATGGAACTGGAAAGAGCGCTCTTGCGGCACAATTTATCAAAGGAATGCTAAATGTAGACATGAAAGTTCTTTGTATTACTGAAAATACAGTAAAAGATTACATTGAGAAAATGAAAACAATTACCTTTAATTTTACTAAACCATTTTTGCAAAATAAGCTATCTGTACTACCATTACATGTGTATGGAGCAATGTGGTCTGAACGCCAGTCTTCGTTCTTGCTGCCTGTGATTGGAAGATACATTAGTAGTAATGCAAAAAAATGTGATGTTGTAGTAATCGACTCAATTTCACTTTTAACAATGTATTCTGACGCAGATCAAATTCTAGATTTTCTTACAAGATGCAAATATCTTGTTTCAACAGGAATGTCCATCATTCTTACTATGCATGCAACATCAATACCGGAGGATGTAGCACTGCGAATAAAATCTGCATGTGATGTGTATTTTTCGCTCAGCACTTCTAGCATAGGAGGAAAATCTGTCAAGGTCATGAAAATAATAAAATTGATAGGTTCTACCTCGCAGGCAGAATCATCTTTTGCGTTTGAGGTTGATACTAATTTTGGAATAAAGATTGTGCCGATATCTACGGCTAATGCATAGGAGTGCAGAGATTAGATATGCAAAAAAGAGAGGCGAATTGGCATGGGGTTTGACACATCTCTAGTAAAAGACAAAAAGTTTGCAGAGGCATTAAAAAAGTCGCCTCACCTAGCCAATTACCTTTCAAGTTATGTTGAAAGAGGAAATCCAATTCCAATTTATACAGACAAACTGGAAGGAGAACACAAGAAACTCAAAGAACCAAATTTGATTTATCCAATATCAGATTCCACATACATACATATCAATCCACATTCAAACTCTGCTGACGGATATGTAGAATACGCCATAATTGAACCAGATGAACCCGATAGAGCATTAATGGAACATGCAGACAAATTATTTGCGTTACATGCTGGAACTATGAATCCCCCAATTGAACTCACAGAGAGGTTCAATATGATAGATCAATATCTTGACAAAACTATTTCGGTGAGCAACGGACCTCTGGACTATTCTAAAATTGATGTAATGAAATCAAGAAAACTACCGGTTTACCAAAATGATGTAACTAATCTGAAATATCATTTTCTAAGAAAAAGAGCTGGTATGGGTCTGCTTGACCCATTCTTGACAGATCCTCATCTTGAAGACGTTTCAGTTGTTGGTGCGGGCAACATGTATGTCATACACAAAATGTTCGGAGCTCTCAAATGCCCAGTATTTCTCAGTGTTGAAGAAATAGATGAGCTCATAATTAGCATGTCTGAACAATTTGGCAAAACAGTTTCTCATGCAAAACCTGTAATAGACGCAACTTTGCCTGAAGGGTCCAGAATCAACATCGTATTTGGTAAAGATGTAAGTAGAAAAGGGACTAATGCCACAATCAGACGATTTGCAAGTACACCACTATCTATAACTCAGATACTTCCAAGCAAATCCCTCAATTCAATCGAAGCAGCTTATCTTTGGATGATGATGGCAGAAGGTATGAGCGTATTCATTAATGGAGAAACAGCATCCGGAAAAACAACCACTATGATGGCGTTGACTGCATTTATTCCATCAAATTGGAAAATAGTCAGTATCGAGGATACTCCAGAGCTTACTTTGCCACATGCAAACTGGATAAGTGAGGTTACAAGAGATACAGGAAATCAAAACTCAAGTGTCACCATGTTTGATTTGTTAAAAGCGGCATTAAGACAAAGACCAAATTACATATTTGTAGGAGAAATCAGAGGTGCCGAAGCTAATATTGCATTTCAGGCTATGCAAACAGGTCACCCTGTAGTAAGCACATTTCACGCAGCTAACATGACAGCACTAATACAAAGAATCACAAACCCACCAATGAACATACCAAAGACAAATGTTGAAAATCTAAACATAGCATTGTTTCAAGCAGCAGTTTCAGGTCCTGATGGTAAAAGGGTAAGAAGAGTATTATCAATCAATGAAGTTTTGGGATACAATCCCGATGGAAATAATGTAATGTTTATACCTGTCTTCAATTGGGATCCTGGAACAGATGAGGTAAAGTTCAGAGGAAAAGGAAGTAGTGCATTATTCATCTCAAAAATACTTGAAAAAAGAGGCATGTCAAGAAAAGATGAGACATTGTTGTATGAAGAGCTTGCAATGAGAGCAAAGATCTTGGATAAGATGGTAGAGAAAAAAATATTCAACTTCTATGATGTGTATGATTCCATATCTCGTTGTAGAGAGATTGGCTTGGAGTCTTTTATGAAGGAGCTTGAAATGTTATGAGTCA
>DATFDB010000029.1:0-6906 GCA_035252445.1 Nitrosotalea sp.
TTGGGCTTGCCATTACAGAAAAGATCATTCTTACTCGTTTTGATGCGGATTGTAAAATGCCTCCTCGCTTCTGCTCGCCAAAGTCCTCGCTCAGTTCCATAGGCATGTCTACTAGGCATCAGTAAATAAGATTTGTGAC
The DNA here is from genome assembly GCA_035252445.1 of Nitrosotalea sp. Lineage (GTDB taxonomy): Archaea > Thermoproteota > Nitrososphaeria > Nitrososphaerales > Nitrosopumilaceae > Nitrosotalea. The sequence continues at coordinate 140 of DATFDB010000029.1, forward strand.
TAGATCGATACGCAATCTTTTTAGATCAGTTCTTCTGGACATCAACACTAAATTCTGACGAAGATAGTGTTTGGCCACATGAAGGGCATTTGTTATTGTACGGTCGCATTACATCCTTGATTGACTTGAGCATACGCATGTTTGCTATTTTAGATCCGCATTTGTTACACACAACTTCTACTGACATCAAATAAAATTCGGAGTAATGTTATAAAAGAAATATTTCGAGTTTTTTTTAATTAACTAATTAAATTGATTTATTGTTTTTCGATTATTATTCCGCGTTCATCATGGCCTGCTATCTTTATTTTTGTTCCAAGTGGTAGATCTGCTGGCGATTTTATGTTGGCCATAAAGCCTGATATTCGTAGTTCAGAATTGTCTACTTTCATAACTACCCAAGCGTATGGAACGTATTTTTCATAGCCAGCCGGTGGGACGGTTATTATCGTATAGGTAACAACCAAGCCTTTACCATCAATTATCGTATTTTCAAATCCCTTATTTCCACAGTTTTGACAAAAGTATGTAGTAACCAGGTGCAAATGCCCACATTTAGTACATTTTCTTGCTAGTATCTTTCCTAATTTTGTATTATTGATAAATTCCTCTTTTGAGAGCAAGGCTATACACTTTTGAAAATATGAACTGCGCAGCTGGCTCCAGTTGCGCCAAAGTTGTGCGTGAGACCAATTTTTGCATCCTTGACAGTTCGTTCTCCTGCTTTGCCGGTTAACTGATCAAAGACTTCAGCTACCTGACCTATACCAGTAGCACCTATTGGATGTCCTTTTGACTTGAGCCCTCCTGACGGGTTTATGGCAATGTCACCGTTTAGTTTTGTTCTTCCCTCTCGAACAGCTTGTGCGGCCTTTCCTTTTTCGAAGAAACCTAGATCTTCAGAGTCAACCAATTCAGCTATTGTAAAGCAGTCATGCACTTCTGCAAAATCAATATCCTTTGGAGTAACTCCAGCCATCTTGTATGCTGCCTGAGCTGCAATTTTTGTACTTGGGATTTCAGTAATGTGATCTCTTCCTTGCAGTGCGGCAGGTGATCCGCCCCTCCCTGATCCAATTACTTGAATATAATTTTTTGAATGTTCTTTTGCAAATTTTTCACTGCATAAAATTACTGCACTTGCTCCATCTGAAAATGGACAGCAATCATAAAGCTTTAGTGGACTTGCGACTACAGCAGATTTTAACACATCATCAATAGTGATTTTTTTGCGAAGATGTGCTTTTGGGTTGAGCAGACCGTTATCATGATTTTTTACTGCCACCATTGCAAGATCTTCTTCAGTCGCTTTGAATTCTGCAAGGTATGCTCTTGCCATTGATGCAAACAATCCCGGAAATGATGCACCAGCTCCTCCCTCATAGAAGAAATCAGAACAATAGGAAAAATATGTCGTAGTCCATTCTGTTCCAGTGTGAGTTACTTTCTCAACTCCAGTTGCTAAAACTGCATCATAAAATCCTGCAGCTACATTTGCAAATGCTTCTCTAAATGATACTGAACCGCTTCCACATGCAGATTCAATTGATAGTGATGGTACTTGAGGTATGCCAAGGTCGCTCATTATAACAGGACCCAAGTGAACTTGCTTGTCTGCAATTCCAAATACATTTGATATGTATCCAGCTTGAATTTCTTTTGGTTCTATTCCAGCACTTTCTATTGCATCAACAGATGCTTGAAGTGCGATATCAGTAATACTGTCTTCAAGTTTACCATATTTTGTGCTTCCTGCACCAAGAACGCAGACCTTTTCCACAAATCTCGCTGACTAGATTCCATATAAAAATTCTTCACTACTATTCTTTAACTGGTCTTGACCAGTTAGTGATATCAATGAAACAAAGTGTTGTCCAACTTACTGTGGCAAAGAAAACAAACTCAAGAAACTCTGTTCGAGTTACAGACAAGAAAATTTCGAGGATGAAAGACGAGATCCGGCAGTATTATGACAATAACGGATATCTTTCATGGTCAGAAAAAAGGGGAAAATATGTCATTTTAGGAACAAATATGCCAACAAATGGATTGGTCGAATGCCCGCAGTGTAAGGTCGGAATGATTCTAGTCATACGCTCTAGACAGACAAGAAAACGCTTCATGGGATGTTCTAACTATCACAATGGCTGCAAGGCGTCTTCGCCGTTAATTCAAAGGGGAATGCTTTGCGCAACAAAAATTCCATGCAAGGCTTGTTTTTGGCCCATGATTCTAATGAGATATTCAATAAAACAAAAATGGGTGCGACAATGCGGCAACATAAGGTGCCCAAGTAGAACTGTCAAATCTTAAAGTCTGTGTATATGTCGATTCGTCGGTTTTTCAAGAGTGGTAATTTTTTGCGCACTTGTATCACTTGATCTAGTGAAACATCAACTATTCCAATTCCTTCTCTTTTTTTCATGTCCAAGAGAACGCTACCAAAAGGATCTACTACCAAGCTTCGCCCACAGTAAATATTTCCTACCTGGTCTGGTGCAACAACATAACACCCATTCTCAATTGCTCTTGTTCGATTAATTGCTATCCAATGTTCTTCTTTCATTTTTCCTTTCACCCATGCAGAAGGAGCAACTAAGATTTCAGAACCAGCAGAAGCTAACATACGAGACATTTCAGGAAATCTCAAGTCATAGCAGATCATCATGCCAAGTTTGCCTGCAACTGAATTAACTGGTTTTGCAACAGCAGATCCTGGATAAAGTTTTCTTGATTCTTTGAAGCCTAGTGCATCATAGAGATGGATCTTTCTGTATCTTGACATTAGTTTTCCATTTTTAGAAATCATAAATGATGTATCATAGACTCTGTTTGTTTTTGGGCTTTTTTCATAAAATGTTCCTATAACTTGAATCGAGTTTTCTTTTGCTGCTTCAGATATTGAGCTGACAAATTCTCCAGATATTTTTTCTGCAAGACCTGCAAGTTCTGCTGCAGACTGGTGAGATGGTGTATAAAACATCATAAATTCCGGAAAGGCACAAAGTTTTGAATTTCTTTTTGCTGCCTGTCTAATATAACCTAGAATTTTTTTAAGATTTTTTTCTTTTTCAGTATCAGCTTTCATCTGAACAACTGCGATTTTTGTCACAGGTTTCGTGAATTTTTATAAAATAAAAATGTGTTTAAAGAGGATTGCCAGCCATGTACCAATTTTCTTTGGGATTTTCCTCAAAAACTACGATTACGTGGTTTTCTTTGGTTTTGAGAATTTCTACCGCAGATTTTGTAATTGCTTTTGCAAATTCCTCTTTTTGCTTTTCAGTTCTGCCAGGATACATTGAGATTGTTATCAGTGGCATGCCATTTTGCTAAATTTATGAAATTTATTTCTTAGGTATGACAAATGCGTACAACGCTAGGTGTACCCTTTCCATCCATACCTAGTTCCATACATGAATTCAGAACCGTGTGTTTTCTTGTACAAGAAGCCACAGAACAATCCTATTAGAAATCCACCAATGTGTGCAAAGAATGCAACTCCAGAACCTGTAGAGCCAATCAACGCAGGCAATACATTTTGAAAAAGAAACCAGAACGGCAGGTACCATTTTGCAGATATTCTCATAAATCTTGTAAAAAATCCCAGAAACAGTAACGTTACGACTTTGACATTTGGAAATAAAATTAGATATGCTCCAAGCACTCCGGAAATTGCTCCAGATGCCCCGATTGCTGGCAGAGGACTTGAGGGATCAGATAGTATGTGAGTAAATCCTGCAACTAACCCCCAGAACAAATACAAGGCAAGATATTTTCCTCTTCCAAACTTGTATTCAATATTATCTCCAAAAATGTACAAGAACAGCATGTTTCCTCCTATGTGGATTATTCCTTCATGGAGAAACATTGACGTGAAAATATTTGTGACTACGCCGTATTGATGATTGGATAATCCATTGCTTATCACCTGCGGTACTGTTCCATAATTTATCATCACAGTTTCTGCCCTGCTGTTGGTAAATTCGAAAAATTGATGAGTTACTGAAATTTCCCAGAAGAACACAAGTATGTTAACAAGTATTAACGCGTAGGTTACATACGGCCTGTAACCGAGAGGTTTTGGATTCTCATCTCTGATCGGTAGCATTAGACGATAAGATCATAATTAATTCTTATAAATAGATTAGAGAATTATACTGTAATTATTCCAATTTTTATGAGATACTGTATGCCAGCAACAAATGTTTGATCATCTATCTGTCCGCTGGACCACCATCCTGCATTTGTCTTTACCCATTGAGGTATCTGAACACCAGGTGAGGCTTGGCCTTGTGCAGTTGCAGGTATCTGAATTATACTTTGTTTTATCATGTATTGAATTCCAGCTGCAAACGTAGAATCGTCAATAGTATTTTGCGACCACCACTTGGCATTGTTCTTTACCCATGCAGGAATCACAATTGGTGTGCTTGTAGTATTTTGATTGTTTGTTTGTGTAGAACCAGTAGAACCGCCTGAATTTCCAGATTGGTTTCCAATGGCAATAACTCCTGTATCTGCACTTACTGTAGATGGAATAACCAAGTTACCTCTGGCCAAACCTATTCTAGAAGTGTCAGGCAATCCTGTTGGGCCTACTACTGATGTGATGTTTGCTTGTACGGTGTATATTCCGTTACCAGGCAGGTTCAGTGTTTGCGTATCAACTGATGATTTTGCAGTCAAGCCGTTTTTGGATAAAATAGTATTACCAGTGCTGTCAAGTATCTTTAGATTATAATTTACATCTCCATTGACTGGCTGCTCAGTGAAGGCATCAAAGAAGGAGAGTTTCAAAGTATTTTGTGAGTTTGCAGTTATGTCAGTTGGATTCCAACCAAATTTGATTCCCCAACCACCAAAGTCGGTGAGGGCACTGTTTGATGTCACTACATTGGGTTTTGCTGGTGCTAGAGTAAAGTTCATTGTGTCAGTTCCACTCGGCATGTTCTTTGCCATGCTCTGTATGTCCACCTTGTTTAGCAATATGTGGGCAATGACAGTGCTGCCAGACGTGTATGGGTCTACAATTAGTCTTCTACCTGTAATATCATAACCGTTCATTGTTGCAGAATACGTTGGAGTGTTTGTAAATTCCTTGAAAGCTTTTGGGATGTGAATTTCTTCGTGTACAAATATTGGCTGGCTGGCAATTCTTGTCATGTTCCAGTCAAAAGGCATTGAATATGAAAGCTGTACTTTTGAGGGATCAAAATTAAAGTCGTTGTTTATCTTGTCATAATACGAGATCACTGTAGAGTTGTAAGTATTTCCATTATAGGTTAGATCATGACTTGAAACATCACCAACACTAAGATATGCATCAAAGTTTGGTATGCTTTGCGGGTTGTCTGTTGTATCAAAAATGTTGCCGTCATAGTCTATTGAAAACATCTGTATGTTAAAGTGGTAAAGTCCACCCTCATTGAAAATAGGCCCTTGTATGTCAATCGGATCATCATCGTTGTCAGGAACCCATCCATTGAGAATTGGTTCATGATCTCCATAAACAGTCCAAGTAGGACCATTGGTTGGAATCACGTTTATGTTGAGTATTCCGTCATGAGTATGAAGCAGTTCTCTGAAAAGCAGTTGATTGTGTTTTGTTATAGTAAGGAAAAATGAGATGTGTGAGAGAGTTTGATTGGTATTTGCATCAAACCACCTGAAAAATACTGTTGGCTGTACACCAGAACTTGAAATAAGAATTGTCGGATTGACCTTGATGAAGAGCTGTACCTGCCTATTTCCTACTGATGCAGGCGGAAGATTTTCCATAGCAAAGCCATCACCAAAGGCATTACGTGGTAATGATGAGAATATTACAGTAGCAAGCAAAAATGCAAACAGTGAAAACTTGAAAAGTTTTTTCAAAGCAGGTACCCGATTCACAATGGTTCCCGCTTCATATTTAATGTTAGCTCTATTCTCATTAGCATTATATTATTATGAAGATCCAATTGACTTGTGAAAAATTGGCAAAAACTTTGCATAGTTTTGATTGTAGCAGGAATTACTTCCATTATTGCAATTAACTTTCCATTACAAGATCATAATTCAGCGTTAGCACAGAGCTCATCGGCAGGCTCAAGTGCAAACAAGATAACAAGAGCAGCAACAAATTCTACATCCATGCCATTACCAAATACTATACAAGTCAATTCAACAATTCCATCTGGTGTAATGTACACTGCAAAGTTTGAATGTGGTTCAATTTTTGCAGGAGAGGGTCCACTCAGACCAGGCCATTATGATACAGATATCAGCATATTCAATAAGGAAAGAACAGAGTCAACTCTGTTTTGGAATGTTGTGGTCAACAACGGACCTAGTTCTAATGCAATGCTTGTAAATCTAAGTGCAGAAAACTCTACTAGCATCACATGTCAAGACATAAGAAAAGTTCTTGATAATTACAATGATAATTTTCTAGAGGGATTTATCATAATGAATGTGCCATTTGACTCTGTCTTGCAATCTTCAAAAGGCGTTGTAGTATCAAACACAAGCTATGATACCAATCCTCTAGTGGTTCAAGTGTTCTATACTGCAAATGCTCTTGATACAATACCTCATGAGGTCATTGTGGACAAGATTGCATTTTACATAATTCAAGACGGTACAGGCAAGATACCACAAAACATGATGAGACAGACCCTTGACATCTCCATTCCTTCCACTCTCAACGAACTGTCAAACACTGGAGACAGAGTAAAAGAAGTTCTTGCAAAACAATACAATCTTACCAGCGATGATCTGCCAAA